>CAXYWN010000081.1:0-8482 GCA_964292625.1 uncultured bacterium | reverse complement strand
TAACCCACCCGGATGTCGTTCCAGGCCGTGACCGCAAGGACCGTGGGATAGGGCCGGGGCAAAACATTGTCGTAAGGCGAGTAGGACAGCATGTAGTTGAATTCCTCTGCCGAGGCTGGAGATCCCCATTCGTCATATTCCTGGAGGGTTAACGGCAGGTCGGGATCGAGCATTGTGTTGATCAAATCCAAAAAAGGCACGTCGGCGATGGCCAGGCGGATCTTTTCCGGCACCAGGTTTAGCACCGCCCCCACCAGCAAACCGCCGGCGCTGCCGCCCTCGATCACCAGTTTGTCCGGTGCAGTGTAGCCACTGGCAATCAGGTATTCCAGGCAGGCGACAAAATCTGTGAAAGTGTTGGTCTTGTTCAGAATCCGTCCGCCGTCATACCAGGCGCGGCCAAGTTCGCCGCCGCCGCGCACATGAGCCACCGCGTAGATGAAACCGCGGTCCAGCAGCGAAAAGAGCGTGTCGGAATAATAGGGATCCTCACAATCTCCGTAAGCGCCATAGCCATAAAGCCAGAGAGGATGCGCGATGGCAGGATCGAGGTCTTTTCTTTGGATCAGCCGTAGAGGCAGCAGGACTCCGTCCGGGGCGGGAACCCAGAGCAGTTCGGATCTGTAGGCTGAGTGGTCCAGGCGCTTTTCGGAAGGGGTTTGGTAAACTGTTGCCTCAGCGCCGGTGACGAGGTTGTGGCTGACGATAGAGTAAGGCTGCAAGGCGCTTTCGTGGGTGTACATCAGTTGCGCTGAAGCGGGATCGTAATTGACCCAAAAATCAATATCTGAGGGAGTCTCAGACGCAATGGTCCGCAACAAACCGCCGCCGCCTGGGGCGTAAAGTTCGATCCGCTTGAAACCTTGATTCCTGCGGATAACGGCAAGCGTCTGGTCCAGCAAAATGAAGCTCTGCAAGGGCTGACCATCTGCAGGGGGGACGATTTCCAGCCAGTTGGCGTCAGCAGACTGCCTGGGATCAAAGCTGTAGATGCCAAAATCGGGGTTGAATCTATCCGTCATCATGTAGAAAACGCCGTTAAGATAGTCCGGATAGGAAAGGCAGGCTTCCCCGCCCGTCAGCAAGGGAGTGATTTCCGGAACCGCAGCCGCGACATCCAGATACCAGACCTTATTGCTTTCAGAGGCGGATGAATCCAGAAAGATCAGTTCGCGGGCCGCGCTGTAATAGATGCCCAGATTGCAGGCGGGATCTCCCTCGCTGTAAAGATTGGCCAGAGTTCCAGCGGCGGAATCATAGAGCCAGGCTTGGTCGCAGCGAAAAAGCTCGTTGGAGGTGGTGAGTATCAGCCGGGTTGAGTCATCCAGCCACAGAGCCTGGTTGATATTGTCCTTGCCGGTATCCAGTGTTTTACCGCTTTCGAGGTCCTTGATGTAGAGTTTAAAGTTTTCGTCTCCGGTAAAATCCGCACTGTAAGCCAGTTGCTTGCCGTCCCGGCTGACCCGGAAAAGTCCGAGGGAAAAGAATTTCTTGCCTTTGGCCAGTTTGTTTTCGTCCAGCAGCAATTCTTCCGCGGCTCCGGGCGCATCTTTGATCCGGTAATGGAGTTGACGTGAGCGGCCTTTGGGGGAGCGGACATAATAGAAATAGCCATCCAGCAAGTAGGGATGGGAGGATTCTTCGCGGGGCATGAAACGGGTGAATTCCCGGTAGAGCTTTGTTGCGAGTTTGGCGGAGGCCTTGAGATGCTTGCGGGTATAGCGTTCCTCCGCTTTAAGCAGCTTTTTAAGGTCTGGATCATCCCGGTCTGCCAACCAAGACCAATTATCCGTCAGTTGAATTCCATGCACGATCGACTGAACCGGACGCTGTTCTGCCAGAGGTGGCGTTATTCCTGCCAGGGCAAAGGACTGGCTGATTAGCAAAAAGGTAAAAGCTAAGACAATCAGCCGGCTTTTGTTCATGGTCTATACATTCAAAAGAGGGGTGTGTTGATGCTGCCCGGCCACAAAGAGGCGGATTTCGCTGCGGATGGTTTGCAGGTAATCCTGCATGGTTTGCAGGGCCAGGGCGGGATCGTTGTTAATCTCGCTCAGGTGAGCCAGAATGAGGTTTTGCAAGCCATGATGCATCACCTGGCTCAGCACCCCCACTGCTTGATCGTTTGAGAGGTGACCGTTGATACTTTTAATCCGTTGTTTGAGCGCCCAATCGTAAGGACCTTCCATCAGCATATGCATGTCGTGATTGCTCTCCAAAACCAGAGTGGTGCAGTGTTTTAGCCTGTTCACGGCGAGGACGGTGGGGAAACCCAGATCGGTGGCGACGCCGAGCTTGCGTTCATCAGAATCGCCCTCCCGCATGAAAGTGAAGTTGCAGCTATCGGCGGCGTCGTGGGAAGAGGCAAAGGGATGGATCACCAGATCGCGGATTGAGAAGGAGCGGCCGGTCTCAAAATACTGGACGCCGCCGGGCAGATTGCCGATGCGGTGAGCGCATTGACACAGAGTTCCTTCATTGATGAAAATCGGTATTTTGAGTTTGCGGGCCAGGACCCCAATTCCTCGGGTGTGGTCGGAATGTTCGTGGCTCACGAGCACGGCCCGGAGCTCATTGCGATCCATGCCCAGCTGGTCCAGAGCGGCAAATATGGTCTTGGCCGACACCCCTGAATCCAAGAGCACGGCTGTTTCGCCGGTGCGCACAAGCACGGAATTGCCCTTGGATCCGCTCACCAGCACCGAGGTTTGAAACATCGATCAGATCTTGGTGAGATGGTAATAGCGGTTGTTTAGTTTATCATATTCGGTCCAGACGGCGTTTTCGGGTGCCGCTTCCAGCATCTGCGCCACGCCCACGCTCTGGGCGTCCAGGTTGTCGCAAAGATGCAGAACCAGCGCCTCCAAAGTCTGGGGCAGGCGCACGGAGGCTTTTTCGTATTCGCCGTGATGCGCCAGGATCATATGCCGCAAATTCAGCAAAACCTCGTCCGGAAAACCGGTAATAAGCCTGGCCTGTTCGCAGATATACTGGTCGCTGAGGCTGAGATGGCCCACCAGACGGCCGATTTCAGTGAAATCGATCACAGGCCGGGAGCTGTATTCAAATACTTTGCCGAAGTCGTGAAGCAAGGCTCCGGTGAGCAGCAAATCGCGGTTCACGGGGTAGAGAACAGAGACGAAATCGCAGAGGGTGGCAACTGAGACGGTGTGCTCGATGAGTCCGTGCATATAGTTGTGGTGCCAGCCTTTAGCGGCGGGAGCTTCCAGAAAACGGGCAAAGATTTCCTTGTCGTCGAAGATGGCGCGCAGCAGTTTGTTCAGCCAGATATTCTCCACCTTGTCCACAAAAACAAAGAACTGTTCCGCCAAAGCGTCCGGGTCCTTTTTGCTGCGGGTGACGAAATCTTCGAGGTTATACTCGGAATGGTCGGCATAGCGGACCTGGGAAACGTTGAGCTGGATCTGATCCTTGTAGTTGTTCACCAAGGCTTTGACCTTCACCACGTCGCCCGCGGAAAAGCCGTCACTGGTGTTTTGAGCGTCCTTCCAGACGTAGGCCGCGAGAGTCCCGCTGCGGTCCTGCAAACGCAGGCGCAGAAATTTGTCGTTTTTGCCGTCGCGGAGTTCTTTTTCCACCACGAGATAAAAGCCTGTGACCTCTTTTCCAACGAGGCCCTTGAAGTCGGAGATACTGGTGTGTTCGTTCATGTCAATTCACTTTATGATGTTTATTTTTTTGGTTAAGGTGCTTGTTCCGCCCTTAGGCAGAGTGATTTGGGTGCGCAGCAGGTAGATCCCGGAGGCCGGAAACTGGCCGGCGGATAAACTCAGTTCGTTGTGAAATCCCTTGTAATCCATGATCTTCTGGCCACGCAGGTTGTAGATTTGTACAGGGCCCAGATTTTGTCCCCCGGCCAGGCTGATTTGCAAAGTTCCGCCGGCTCTGAGAGGATTGGGGCTAATCATCAGCGCAGGAACCGGATAGATTTCATCCTGGGCTGAGACCACATCGGTGAAATCGCTGTAAGCCGAATATAGTATCCTGCCGCCTCCGGCCAGTTGCAGCCAGTAATAGAGCCGATAATTCTGGGCCAGTTCGGCCAACGAGAGATTGCTGAGCGAGAGGTTAAAATTCACGGAAAGGTCCTGTCCCGAGCCCAAAGGCCCGTTCAGGCTGGCCCCGTGGGTGATCCAGCGTTTGATGACATAGCGTTCGTGGCCATCGAAAAGAGCTTTTTTGAACAGGCCGATGTTCAGGCGCGCGGCATTGATCAAATTGTATTCGTTGGTGGCCGTGTAGAGCAGGGTATTGGCGTTGGAAAAGGTCAGCTGCGTGGTGATCATATCGTTCTGGGGAATATGTTCGAAGCTGCATTCCGAGCCTGAAACAAAGGATTTATGAACCTGAGCCTGCTGGCAATCCTGCTCGTATTGTCTGCCATACGCGGCGGAAAATCCGTTCGGGCGGTGATCCCCGTTGGTCACAGTGCGGGGCAGGGAATTGAAATTGTACCAGTTGAATCTGATCTGGGCAGGCACATTGGCCAGAGAATCGCTGAGGATGGGAAAATAGTTGAGGATGTGAATATCCGGCAAGATATACTGATCCTGCGTGGCAGTTACCTGAACCGAGCTGTCGGTGCGCAGAAAATTCTCGGCCAGATAAACCGGATAATCCTCGGCGAGGCAGAAACGATGGATGGTAATGGTATTGTTTGCCATCGGTTCGCCGGTCAAGTCAGCGCTGCTCAAACTGGCCCGCAGTTTCATCTGCATGGGGCGATCGGGCAAACTGAACTGATGTTGCGCGAAACTGGGGCTTTGAGCATCGAAAACATATTGAGAGCGAGGCGGAATCGGCTCCGCGATCAAAATCGAATCCACCCGGGCGAATTCCGGAGAAGGCGAATAGACGTTGACGCGCACCCTGGCGTCGCTCACAGTGAGGTCGGAATGATTGTAGATGGAGAAGGTGGGGCCTACCAACTGCCGGGGCTGAAGGTTGCCTATGAGGTCAAAATCTCCGAGTTCCAAATCCGGAGTGCCGAGGATGAAATCTCCCGCCAGGCCAAAGAGGAGTTCAGCGTTGAAGCCTGCCGTGGCCAGGCTTTGGAAATAGGGATTGACGCCGTTCGTATTCCAATAATAACTGCGCGATCCCCCGCCTGACGAAGCGGCGACATAGCGGTTGGCAAAATTGGTGGCGTAAGTGACTACCAGCCAGAGAGTATCACCCTGCACCGGATTTGCGAAAGGTATTTCCACTTGATTTGAGGTCACAGGCACCCTGGCTGAGGCCAGACTGGTTCCGGGGCCGCCAAAGTATTCCGAAAATAACTCCACCCGCACCGAATCACCTGTTTGGGGCAGCCACAGCAGGGCTTTCGAGACCAGGAATTCGCTGGCGTAAGAGGCTGGATAGACCTCTGCGAAATTAAAACGCACCGCCCAAATGTTGGAGCCATAGAAATGAAAGTCGTCCGTGCCGGTATGGTAGGCAAAATTGTGTTCGCGGCCGTTGTCTGCCCAGACGTTCTGTCCGCTGCCGGGATGCGAATCCAGGGCGTAACACACGCTGAGGAGGAGGCTTAGGACAATAATCAGGGCGTATTTCACCAAGTCCCCTTTTGGATCAGGTCCCGGGCCCGGGCCAGATCTGACTCCATGGCTCCGCGCAAGGCGTTTATTCCGCTAAACATTCTTTCCTCCCTGAAATACTCAAGCAGTTCCACCCACAGGGAAGCTCCATAAATCTGCCGGTCAAAATCCAGAATATGCGTCTCTACCTCGAATACACCGCTATGTTTCAAAGTTGGGCTACAGCCGATATTTGTCAATCCAAAAAAACTTTCAGGCCCCAGCTTCACTCTGCAGAAATAGACTCCCGCCTTGGGCAGCAACTGGCGCGCATCTTCCAAACGCAGATTGGCTGTGGGAAAACCCAAATCGCGGCCCATTCCGGCACCGCGGACAACTTCTCCGTAGAGGGTATAGGGCGCGCCCAGAAGTTGATTTGCTCCGGCCAGATCGCCCGTGGTGAGCTTTTCACGAATTAGGGTGCTGCTAACCACCCGGTTTTCAGACTGGAGCGGCTCCACAAAATGGAGATCATAACCGTATAGTTCCTGGTGTTCCTGCAGGAAAACGTAATTTCCGCGTCGCTGAAAGCCGAAATGGGAATCATGGCCCATCACGATGGCCGCAGGCGCAAAACGTCTCATGATTTGTTCGCGCAGAAATTCTTCCGCGGAGGTCTGCACCAGCTCTTCATCAAAATGGAGCAGCGCGACTTCAGCGACGCCCAAATCCTTTAGCAGCCTCACCTTCTGAGCAGACGGCAAGAGCAGCCGCGGATGGAGACTGGGCTGAAGCACCTCGGCGGGATGATTGTCAAAGGTGATCACCACAGATATTAACTGCGAATCTGCGGCCAAAGTGGTGAGTTCGTTGATGAGCCGGCGGTGCCCAAGATGCAGTCCGTCAAAATTGCCTATGCTCAAAACGCTATTTTGCATATCTTTATACGATGTTGATCACTGGAAACAGAATCCCCGCTTCACGCCTGGCAACTCCCTGGATAATGTCGTTGTCGTCCAGAAGCAGGATCCGGCGGGTATCCGCTCCCTCATTCTCAATGCTTTGACCCTTTTTGAGGGTGGCAGCATCGGCTGTCTGCAGGTTTAAGAACTCGAAGCCCGAGAAGAGTTTACGCGCCGAATAGAAGGCAGACTGGAAATTATCAGGATTCAGGTCCTCCAGTTGGCAGGCCTCCCCCACTTCCACCGTGCCGATGGCCTCGCGCCGCAGGTTGATTGTGTGTCCCACCGTACCCAAACATGAGGCGATAAATTCGCTCAAACTGCGGATGTAGGTGCCTTTGGAAACCTGGCAAACATAATTAAGATTGGGCGGGGAGTAAGATAGAATTTGGAATTCGCTGATCCTGGCGGGTCTGGGAGCCAGTTCCACTTCCTCGCCCCGGCGGGCATAAGCGTAGGCGGGAAGACCGCGCACTTTCAAGGCTGAATGTTGCGGAGGAAGCAGTTCTTCGAGCTGCTCGACCTGAGTGCGGAGGAGGTCTTCGTCAAACTGCTCTGGAATGACCTCACTCTCACGCACAATCTCGCCTTCGGCATCGCCGGTATCAGTTTGGATGCCCAGCCTGACCGTGGCGGAATAGGTTTTATCCTCAGCCTCCAGATACTTGCAAAGCCGTGTGTTGGCGCCCAGCGCGCAGATCAAAAGACCGGTGGCAAGGGGATCCAGGGTGCCTGTGTGGCCAATCTTTTTGATCCCCGTGATTCTGCGCAGTTGCCGGATCACGTCGAAAGAGCTACAACCCGCAGGTTTATCTATCAGCAGGAATCCGCTTGCTTTAGTCATCCGCGGGGTTTATGGTTCAGAGCCAGTTCCAATTTGCCGAGAAGTTCTGTTTTAAGCGTATCTATATTACCATGTAGGTTTGCTCCGGACGCGCTTTTATGGCCTCCGCCGCCATAGGAGGCGGCCACAGCATTCACATCCACCTTGGAAGAGCGCAGGCTGAGTTTAAAAGCGCCGGGCGCTTCTTCCCTCAGATAGGCCACAATGTCGATATCCCGAACGCCCTGCACCCAGCGGGTGATGTTCATGATGGAATCCGCCGTCAGATTGTTGCGGCGCTGCATCTCCAGGGTGGAATACATATAGAGGATCCGATCCCCGTTGTGAAGCTCGATGGTGGAAAGCACCTCTCCTGTATAGCGCATTTCCAGGGCTTCGTGATTGAGGAAATACTCCTTATAGAGCTGGGAAGGAGAGATGCCAAGTTCTGCCAGCTCCGCCGCGATGCGGAAGACCTCAGCTCTGGTGTTGGCATTGATGAAATTGTTGGAATCGTTGATAATCGTCACATAGATGCAGTTGGCCACGGCGGTCCGGGTTTCCGGAGGCAGGGCTTCAATCTCCTGCTGCAGAGCGCGATAGACAATGGCTCCGGCCGAGACCGCGAAGGTATCAACAAAGCTATAATCGGTTTTGATGATTCCGTTTTCCGGCACATGATGGTCGATGAGGATTATGTGCCCGGAATTGTGAACCACTTCCTCACGCGCGTTGATGCGGCTGTAACTGTTGCAGTCCAGCACGATCAACAGATCGTAGCGCAGCCCCGCGGTGTGGGTGCGCACCACCGAACCCTCCATCAGGAAGGAAAAGCGCTCCAGATGTGTGTCCGGATCAACCACAATCTCGCTCGCCAGGCCCCAAGTGCGGAAAATCTGCTGCAAAGCCAGGCTGGCGGCGAAGCCATCGCCGTCTGGTTCGATGTGGGACATAATCCCCACCGATCTGCCGGGCAGCAGCTGTTCTAAAAGTTTGTCGTGTAGTTCCTGAGTGTCTTTCATAATGTTTTCCCCACCAAGAATATGGTTATTCCCGTTTGGATCAGGTCTGAGAGCAGTCCTGATCTCAAGCCAGGTTTGCGAAGGGCTAAGGAGTCAGGCAGGATTATTTTTCCTTGTCCTTTTCCTCTTCCTCTT
>CAXYWN010000080.1:0-8598 GCA_964292625.1 uncultured bacterium | reverse complement strand
ATCAGCGTACCCTACATCCATTTCTCAGTCCAGGTGTTTCGCCCCTTCCTCGGGCTCAGTGGCAAAAACTGGTACGAGATGAAACTCGGCAACGAGATAAAAACTTATGCCAGTCCCAAATATACGTTTGGCAAGTTCAAGATAATGGACAACAAATCCCAGAGCATAGAGACCATCATCCACGAACTTGAAAAAGCCAAAGACGATCCCGCCATTCACGGCATCCTGCTCAAAAACCCCGGTTTCAGCACTTCCTACGGCTTGCTGCAGGAACTCACCGCCGCGATGCAGGATTTCAAGAGCGAAGGCAAGAAAATTGCTTTTTATTATGACAACATTGGCAACAGCGGCTACATCTTCGCGGCTTCGATTGCCGACGCGATCTACCTTAATCCCTCCGGCACAGTTGATCTGCGCGGTATATCCGCCACCAGCCCCTATTTCGGCGAGCTGCTGAATAAACTGGGCGTGGATGTGATGAACTTCCGCAGCCACAAATACAAAAATGCCGGCAATATGTTCTCCGAATCCGAAATGACCGCGCCCGAGCGTGAAGTCTATGAATCCCTTTTGCAGAGCATCTTCGACCAGATGGTGGCGGCAATGAACGCCGGCCGCGGCGATAAGCTGAAATCCTCCGTCCAGGGAACCATCGATGCCGGGCCTTACTATCTGGCACAGGACGCGCTGGACGCTGGTTTGGTGGATAAAATCATCTACGAAGACGAGCTGATCAAGCTCCTGAAGGGTGAATACGGTTTTGCCGGTACTCAGAGCAAGATACCCGATTATATCGACTACAGTTGGTCTCAGCCCCGTGAAAACCTGATCGCCATGATCTACACCCAGGGCGACATCGTGATGGGCAAAGGCGAACCCGGCGTCAAGATCGCCCATGAAAACACCGTTAAACTGATCCGCGCGGCTCGCAAAAACCCCTCTTACAAAGGCATCATCCTGCGCGTGGACAGCGGCGGCGGTTCTGCCCAGGCCTCGGATATCATCCTGCGCGAACTGCAACTGGCTCAAAGCGAAAACAAAAAACCTGTGGTGGTCTCAATGTCCGGCGTGGCCGCATCCGGCGGATATTACATCGCCTGCTCCGCAGACCGCATTATCGCCAACCCCGCCACCCTCACCGGTTCCATCGGCGTGATCGGCATTTCCTTCGCCTTGCCTCGCCTGTATGACAAGCTGGGCATAAACTGGTCAACCGTCAAAAAAGGCGCCAACTCTGACTTTGGTGCCACGCACCGCTCGTGGACCGAAGAAGAACAACGGCGGATGTCGGGATACATTGAAGCGACTTACGAAGATTTCGTGAGAAAAGTGGCTGCCGGACGCAAAAACCTGACTTATGATCAGGTGCACGAGATCGCCCAAGGCCGTGTCTGGACTGGCGAACAAGCCCTCGAAAATGGGCTCATCGACGCTCTGGGCGGCCTTGATACCGCCATCGAAGCAATGCGCGAAATCACTGGTATCAAAGGCAAAATCACCCTTGTGGATGCCACCACTTCAGAGCAAGGTGTTCAGATCAAGATGGAAGGCAATCCGCTCGGCATCTCCACTCATAACGCAGCCCTGGATACATTGCTCGGGGATTACATCCAGATATATGAATTATGGCGCGATTTCGGCAATGAATCAGCGCTGATGCTCTCACCGGTACAGCTTGAACCGGTGCAATTCTAAACAACTAACAGATATGATAACGGCCCGGGAATCGATCCCGGGCCGTCTTATTATCTTCTCCAGAATACACTTGGAGAGCATTAATCAGGGTCTATTTCAGCACCATTATTCTGGCGCTTTGATCAAATCCCTCTCCCTGTGCCCGGATGAGATAGATACCGTTTTGCAGGACATTTCCGTGGGCATCGAGAGCTTGCCAGGAAGTGCCATTATCTCCAGTTGTAGGGTGACAGATTTCTTGTTTCACCAGTTGGCCCCGGATATTGTAAACGCTCAGAGTGACTGGGCCGGAAGCTTTTTCGGGGAAGCGGAGGGTGGCGTCCCTGCGAACAGGATTGGGCCAGACTGACAGGTTTTTAGCGGGAGGCAGCAGGTCCTCCTCCGCGGAAGATCCTGTGGTCTGCGCGTAATAAAAATCGTAGCTGGGAACGCCTTCCCCCGCGGGAACTGCGGCAGTTGTCAGCAGTCCTGCGGAATTGAAGACATTGTAGCCCCACATCGTTGACACTACTACTTGATCATCGTCCACCAGGGTATTGTAATCCCAAGTCTCCGGCGGATACCATATTCCAGCGGAATTGGCTCCGGAGTGTATTACATGCGATATGATCCAGATGTCATTCATATAGGGCACACAGGCGGTGAAAGCATTCAGGATATATTCCGGCAGAAGCAGACTGTTGTTTTCAAATTGGTAACCGGGTCCAAACTGCTCTCCGCTGTAGAAATACTGATTGCGCCGTGAGTTTACCCAGGTAAGGGAGTCGCTGGAACACAGTTGTAACTCTTCTACGCGCCTGCCCAGATCATCCAGCGTGAAGCAGCTGTCCCACCACTTTTGGGGATTTAGCTGTTTGATCACGGTCCGGTTTAGTTTCAGATTCTGATTGTAATAATGCCACGCTTTATAATGGGCATCGCCATAACCATACCAGTTATCCTCCAGCAAGTAGCCCTGCTCATTCATCTTAATAATCCGGGTTGGGTCAACCCCCGGCTCCAAGGTCAAGGGACTCTTTAAAATGTAATAATCAGGATAAAAGGTCAGCTGACCGTTAAAATCCCAGGTCTCTTCGTAATTGCTGGGTTCGAAGTCGTACATCCAGCCCTGGTGGTGCCTGTAGATTTCAGTTACAAGCAGGGGGTTGTTGTCGCTGGAAGTGAACGCGTAGCTGTCTGTCATCCACCAATCCGGGCCAGGGTTTCCGCCGTCAGCTCTGCGGACCAAGCCTGTTAGGTAATGAGTTTGAGGATATCTCTGTCCCGCCAGAAACACTGGCAGCAGCAAGGCTACCACGATAAGCAGGGCATACACTTTGAGGCTGTTCTTCATCATTTCTCCCTGCCTGAGACCTCCTGGCTAACTTGCCAATATGGCGGGGCCAAACTTTCTTGGATTCTCAAGCAAAACCAAGGTTATGTTTCCACCTTTATATGTCAAGATAAAAAACCTACTGAAGATGAAGACGAAAAGGAACAGATACAGGTAAGGTTTTTACCGTGATTGATGGGCGAAATTGACAAAGAGGTCGAGACGCTAATCAAGCCCTTTTGGTAGCCACGATGATTATTCCAGTCCCTTTTTTGTTGCTGTTATTGAGGTCCAGGCGCATGAGTAGTTCCGCGATGGGGAAGAGGAGGAGGTACCAGAGGGGCAAAACAGCCATGAATAACTTGCTTTTCCCGATCAAGGACAACGGGTACTTCATCAGCAGACGCCAGGACAGGCTTCCCCAAGTTCCGTAGCTGTAAAGGCTTTCCAAAATCTCGAATCCGCTGGCGCGCAGCTTTTCTTCCAATTCTGCTTTGTTGTAACCTGGGCGGACATGTTCTGCGGTGAATTTGGCCGCCTCATCGGTATCCGAGGGTGTCGAGATAATCAGAATGCCGTTTCCCGCCATCGAATTGTAAAAATTGTCCAATACGGCGAGGTCGTCTGGAATGTGCTCCAGAATGTCGATCGCGGTGACGAGGTTGTAGCGGATTTGCGGCTGAAAGGTTTGGAGATCGGCAGCCTGCCAGGAGAATCGGCCGGGGAACTTGCTTTTGGCGAAGTGAGCGAAATCTTCCAGATATTCGCGTTTGAGATCTGAGGCAAAGACCTTGGCGTGGGGAAAGTTTTTCAGCACATACCAGGAGTACTGGCAGAATCCGGCCCCGGCATCGTAATAACGCAACTCACTGGAGTTGGGGAAATACCGGTTCAGGCTGCGTTTAACGTAACGTTGCCGCAGCAATAGCATATCCAGGGCACGGTAAAAAAGTTCCCTGGCGCTGGGGAAAATCTTGATCAGGCAAGCCGCGCGGTCTTTTAGGGGATCGTATTCCATCGGGGACTCCTTAGAATTCTTTTTGCATCAACCTGGGGGCTGAAAACAAAAATAGTCATTGACGATTTATGGGGAGTCAGAAATACGTCAATAGAAAAGAGATTATGATAGTAAAGAATATAGATCCCATCAAGCGCATCAATCTCCATCTGCATACAAACGTTTCGGATGGAGTGCTCAGTCCTGCGCAAGTGGTCGATCACGCTCAGAAAATCGGACTGGACCTGATTTCCATTACGGATCACGACATCGGCGATGCCTACGGGCTTATACCAAAAGACACTTCGCCGCTGAGGATCCTGCCCGGGATAGAAATCAGCTCTCTACATGAAGGCTCAGACGTGCACATCCTCGCTTTGGGTGTGAACTTGGAATCCACCTCATTGGTGGAAATGATGGAAATGTATCTGGTCGGCAGACGCCAACGGGCCATCCGGATGATCGAAAAACTCGGCGAACTGGGTATGGACCTGACTTTGGAAGAAGTGGTGGCTGTGTCTGGAAGCAGGGAATTGATCGTGCGTCCGCATATAGCGCAGATTATGGTGAACCGGGGATACGTGTCCTCCAAGAACGAGGCCTTTGAAAAGTATATCGGTAACGACAAACCCGCATTCTCGCCCAAACCGGAGTTTTCAGTGCCAGACGCCATCCGGGTGATTCATGAAGCAGGCGGATTCGCGCTGATCGCGCATCCAGGCAAACTGGAAAAAGAAAGCTTCATAGATGAATTCATCGAGATGGGTATCGACGGCCTGGAAGCATGGCATCCGGATCATTATCATTTTCAAGTGCAGGACTACATCGAAATCTGCCAGAAAAACGGGCTCTACATGACCGCCGGAAGTGATTTTCACGGTGATTTGAACGGTCGTATCACTTTTGATGCCGTGCCTGCCAACGAAGTGATCCTGGAAAGTGTGAACCGCCTCTGGAGAGAATATCAGTGCCGCGTGAACTCAATATAGATTCCGTGCGCGGACGCATGCCAGTCCGCTATCGAGTACCCGTGATTATGAGGGTTTTGGGGATATCGGCCCACATCCTGATTTCGGGATATTGCCTATTCATACTGTTCACCCTGGTGAAAAGCACTTCGCCGATCCTGATGAAGATTCTGCCTCTGGTGGTGCTCTTTATTTCGCTGGACGCGCTGTTCAAGCATTTCACCACGCTCAATTCGGTGATCTTCACCCCCGAATGCCTTTGGTTTCGCTATCTGATTTTGCCCTCCGTGCCTATTGATTACGACAAGATCAGCCGGATGGAACTGCGGCGGGTGGTCACTTACTATATGTTTTTGAAGATTACGGACCAAAAAGGTAGGGAGCGGGTGCTGAAAAGCCCGGCCTCCTTTCCCAAGATGATGGAGATTATGTACAACATCGCGGATTTGGCGCCACAGGTGCAGATGAACGAAGAACTGGATAAAATGATGGGCGTGATCAGACGGCTGAAAGACAGGCAGTCAGAAGTTTCACAATGAACTACAATTTTGACCGGCTGTGCGAGCGTCGCGGCAGTGGCTGCTTCAAATATGACACTCTGAAAATGATCTACGGTAAGCAAGACCTGATTCCGCTTTGGGTGGCGGATATGGATTTCCCCGTCGCTCCCCCCATCCAGTCAGCTCTGCAAAAACGTCTCGATCACGGAATCTTTGGCTATAATTTCCGGCTGCCCTTATTCTATGAGACCGTTCTCAATTGGGTTCAGAAACAATATGGAATCTCAGCCGCAGAGGATTGGATTCTTTCCTCTCCGGGGGTGATGCCTGCTGTCAGCCTGGCGGTCACGGTGCTCACCTCACCTGGCGATTGAATACTTGTCCAGACTCCGGTTTATCGGCCTTTCCACAGTGCCGTTCTGGATCAAGGCAGAACTCTGCTGACCTCTCCGCTGATTTTGCGGGACGGGCGCTACGAGATAGATTTTGAGGATTTTGAACAGAAACTCCGCCAGGCGCGCTTGTTTATTCTGTGCAGCCCGCACAACCCGGTCGGTCGCCTCTGGAGCGAAGCTGAGCTAATCCAAATTGGCCGCTTATGCCGTCAGTATAAGGTTCCGGTGATCAGCGACGAGATCCACGCGGATTTGGTCTTTGAAGGCAAAAAAGCCTTATCAATCGCGGCTTTGGAAGATTTTGCCGATAACACGATTTGCTGCGTGTCTCCTGCCAAATCATTCAATCTGGCCGGGCTCGCCAGCGCGGTGGTCTTGGTGAAGAATCCCTCTCTGCGCGAGCCTTTGGATGCCATTATCAAGAAATATCACCTCTACATGGGCAACAGCTTCGGAATCCAGGCCATCATTGCCGCGTATCGGGATTCTGACTGCTGGCTGCAGGAGCTTATCGCCTATCTGGAGGGAAACCGCGACTTTTTACAGGAGTCTTTCGAGCGGGATTTGCCCCGGCTGAAGCTGCACAAACCGGAGGCCACCTATCTGGCCTGGATCGATTTTCGCGGATTGGGGCTTTCGGACGAGGAGATTTCTGCTTTATTGATCAACAAAGCGGGGCTGGCCCTGGATCCGGGCTTGAAATTCGGGGATGAGGGCGCAGGTTTCCAGAGGTTGAATTTTGGCTGTCCGCGTTCGATTTTGGCAGATGCCGTAGCCAGACTCAAACAAGCCATCGACGAGGTTTAAAACATGCAAGACGCGATTATTGCCCTGTATCAGGCCAAACCAGAGGTTTACGAACATGCAGACCTCGAACTCTTTGAAGCTTTCATCCAGGCCCTGAACGAAGGCCGGATACGTGCATGCGAGCCTGAGGGAACCGGCTGGAAAGTGAATCAGTGGATCAAGATGGGCATCCTGATCGGTTTTCGGATGGGTGTGACTACGGAGATGCCCTGGAGCGACAAAAAGGTCTTTTTCGACAAGCATACCCTTCCGGAAAAGGTGTTAGGATTGGGTGACCGGGTAAGAGTCGTCCCCGGAGGCAGTTCCGCGCGCAGAGGTTGTTACATTGCTCCGGGAGTCACGATTATGCCTCCTTCCTACATCAATATCGGGGCCTACGTTGACAGTGGCACCCTGGTGGATTCACACGCTCTGGTGGGCTCCTGCGCCCAGATCGGCAAAAACGTTCATCTTTCCGCAGGAGCTATGATCGGCGGAGTTTTGGAGCCCATCGGTTCACGCCCTGTGGTAATCGAAGACGATGCTTTCATCGGCGGAAACACCGGTATCTACGAAGGTATCCTGGTCCGGAAACGGGCCGTAATTGCCTCCGGAACCATCATCACAGCTTCCACTCCCATCTGGGATTCTGTCCGCAAAGAGTTTTTACAGCGTGATCCCGGAGGTTCTTTCACCGTGCCCGAAGGAGCAGTGGTTGTTCCCGGAAGCCGACAGATGAAGAATGATCCAGGTTTTCAGGTCTATTGCCCTGTGATCGTGAAATATCGCGATGCCAAGACAGATAATGCCGTGCAACTGGAGCAGGACCTGCGTGCCGTATTTGAGTGAAGCCCGCCGGCTGCAGGGCCTTGAACTTTCCTTGATCCGGCAGATAATTCAGACTGCGCCTCCAGGTGCTATCAATCTGGCTTTGGGTGAACTCGGATTTCCTTTACCCGAAATACTGCGGCAGAAAGCACTGAAGCTCTTACGCGAAGCCACACCCGTTTACACCCCCAACGCTGGAATTCCCGAACTCCGTGAAGCAATCGCGAATCTCTATCCCGGCTGCGATCCGGAATCGGTCTGTGTCTGCAACGGAGTGGAAGAGGCTATATTCGTTTCCATGCTGACACTGCTCGATCCGGGCGACAAAGTGGCGATACCCGATCCAGATTATCCCGCTTATCCGGCCATAGCCAAGATATTGGATTGCGAGGTAATCCGGCTGCCCTTTGCCGATGACCTCTTAAGTGTAGATTGGAACGTCTGGGAAAGTCTTCTGAAATCCGGAGTAAAAGCACTAATTCTCAGTCATCCCAGCAATCCTTGCGGGCATATTTTTTCAGCGGAAGAGGTGGAGCGCCTGGTCAATATCTGCGAAGCTTCCGGCATTACCCTCATCGTGGACGAAATCTATGGCTCCCTGGCGTTTGAAGGGTCGGTGCCATCTTTCTACGGACATACGCGCAATCTATTCGTTCTGGGCGGACTCTCCAAATCCCACTGTATGAGCGGCTGGCGGATCGGCTGGACTGTATCGCCGCCAGAACTTGCCTCCGCGGTGATCAAGGCCCGGCAATATGTTTCCACCTTCAGCAACTGGATTTCCCAACATTTGGCGATGTTTGCGCTGTCTGAATCAGGATCAGTTGCCGCAGTGGATGTTCTGGAACAGCTAAAAACTTCACGCAAACTGGCATTGAGGATGCTTGAACCTTACCGGAAAGACTTGTTGGTGCCAACGGCCACACCCTATCTAATGTTGAGGGTGAAAGGTGACGATCTGCAGCTTTGCCGGAATCTGGCCTCCAAGGGTGTGATCTGCGTGCCTGGGAGGGCCTTCGGAGCAGCTTCGCAGGGTTGGATTCGCCTGAATATCGCCGTTCCGCCCAACAAATTGGAAACCGCTTTGAGGACCATTATAAATGAACTATATCTTTAC
>CAXYWN010000079.1:0-8764 GCA_964292625.1 uncultured bacterium | reverse complement strand
AATCGGCCATGGGGCTGGGGATTCTGCTGTCCGAGGGCATCGGCGACACCCTCCGCGTGTCTCTGACCGCCGATCCCGTGCAGGAAGTGCTGGTGGCCAAGCAGATATTACGCAACCTGGAATTCCGTCAGGGTCTGAACATCATCTCCTGTCCCACTTGCGGACGCACCAGGATTGACCTGTTCAAACTGGCCTCGGAGGTCGAAGATGCGCTGCGTGAGTACTCCGATGTCCCGCTGACCATCGCGGTGATGGGTTGCGCGGTCAACGGTCCCGGCGAGGCTCGTGAAGCGGATTTTGGCATAGCCGGCGGCGAGGGGGAGGGCCTGCTCTTTGCGCGGGGCGAAATCGTGAAAAAAGTGCCGGAAAACCAGCTTGTGCCCGAACTCCTGCGCCTTATCGAACAACGCTTGCATCGTGCGTAAAAGCCTCCCGGCCATCTTCTTCACCTTCTTGAAAATTGGCGCCTTCACCATCGGCGGAGGCTATGCCATGATTCCCCTCATTCGCCGGGAAGTGGTGGAAAAAAGCGGCTGGATCTCGGAGGAGGATTTTCTGAACGGCTTGGCCGCAGCCCAATCATGTCCGGGGCCGATTGCCATCAACCTCAGCATTTATGTGGGTTTGCACGTCAGAGGCGCCTGGGGTATGGCGGTAGCGGTTTTGGGAACTGTTTTGCCCTCCCTGATCTCGATCACTCTGATCGCTGAACTTTTTATGCACTACGCCGAGCAGCCCCTGGTACGCGGGGCCTTTCACGCGCTCAAACCCGCCGTAGTTGCCCTGATCGCGGTTCCTCTCATCCAAATGGTCCGTTCCGCTGAGCTGAACCTCAGCAATTTCTGGGTGCCGGTGGCGGCGATGATTTTGGTGGGGATTTTCGGCGTCAGTCCCATCTGGCTGATCCTCGCCGCGATAGTTTTTTCTGTCCTGCAGGGCATTTGGTTCCAAAAGAGATCGCAATGATGTATTTGACGCTGTTCTGGACCTTTGCCAAGATTGGCTTGTTCAGTTTTGGAGGCGGTTACGCGATTCTGGCCATGATTCAGCAGGAAGCTGTGGTCCGGCATGCCTGGCTTACCCCGGCAGAATTTACGGACGTGGTGGCGATTTCGCAAATGACCCCCGGACCCATCGCCATCAACGCCGCCACCTTCATCGGTTACCGTCAGGCTGGCATCTCCGGCTCCCTAATCTGCACTTTTGGGGTGATTTTACCCTCGCTGGTCCTGATGCTGGCGATCACGCTCACCTATCTCAAACTCCGCAAGCAAGCCTGGTTCAAAAATATCTTCCAAAAACTGCGTTGGGTGACGCTGGGGCTCATCGGCGCCGCCCTCATCCTCATTGCCGAAGGCGCCTTCACAGACTGGTTTTCCGTGATCGTGTTCGCCCTCAGCCTGGCAGTCTATTGGCGCTTCAAGCCAAACCCCATCTATCTGATGCTGGGCGCGGCCGCGGTCGGCATGCTTTTCGGCTGAAGACATGCTCTGGGAGCTGTAATCCCCGGTGGGCGGGCAGAAACTCTTGACATGCGATAATAGTTATTAGATTGGATTATTAATTGCATTGTTAGAATATGATTGGGTGCGTAGATATTTATATGAATCACGGCCCAAATCTGAGACTAATAAAACCTAAGGAACATATAACCATGGCATACAAAAAGATATTTACACTGCTCATAGAGCTGCTGACGCTGGGAATCTTATGCGCTGCGCCGCTGATCAATACTCCCATACAGGTGACGCAACCCGACGGCAGCGAACTGGATGTTCTAGCCAGCGGAGACGAATTTCACAATTGGCTGCACGACGCCAACAACTTCACGATAGTCCAAAACGATGCGGGCTATTATGTTTATGCCCGGCAGGACGGGGAAAAAGTAGCGCCCACGGAGTGGATTGTGGGACGCGACCTGCCGCAGCACAAGAATTTGCAACCGGGGATCAACCTTTCCCAAAGACTGATCGCGGAAAGATATTCACGCTATGCTGACATGCGGGATTACGGCGATGCCAAATCTCCGCACACCGGCGATTTCAACAACCTGGTGGTCTTCATCAAATTCGCCGACGACCCTGATTTCAGCACACCCATCGGCGTGTATGACGAGATATTCAACAATCCGGCCGGCAACTCGATGAAGCGCTATTTCTACGAAGCCTCCTACACCCAACTGAATGTGAATTTCACTTTTTATCCCGCCCCGGACGGCTCCACCATCCTCTGCTATACAGACACTTTTCCCCGCGGGTATTTCAAGATCTACAGCCCCTCCAATCCACAGGGCTACAACGGCGACAGCCAACGCAACCAGCGTGAACATCAGCTGCTTTTGCGGGCCGTGAACGCGATCGCTCCGCAGATCCCCGCCGACCTGGTGATCGATGGCGATAACGACGGCTATGTGGATAACACCTGCTTTATCATCAAAGGCTCGCCGGAAGGCTGGGCCGAGCTGCTCTGGCCGCACCGCTGGGTGCTTTACCTGGTTGACGCCAGGATTAACGGAAAGCGGGTCTGGGACTTCAATTTTCAGCTTGAGACCTCCACCATGGGTTCCGGCGCGGGAGTTCTTTCCCACGAAATGTTCCACAGCCTCGGTGCACCTGACCTCTACCGCTACAGCGATACAACCATAGATCCTGTGGGAGCCTGGGACATCATGTGTGCCAATCAGAATCCGCCTCAGCACATGAGCGTTTGGATGAAACACAAATACGGGCAGTGGATCAGCGACGTGCCGTACATCACCCAATCCGGCACCTACACTCTTTCTCCGGTGGCGTCTTCCTCCACAAACAACATCTATCGTGTTCCCAGCTGGGTTTCAGGGCAGGACTATCTGTTGGAATACCGCCGTCCTTCCGAAAATTACGACCACAACATTCCCGGCACCGGATTGCTGGTTTACCGGCTGGACAGTTCGCAGGACGGCAACGCCCAGGGCCCACCCGACGAACTCTACATCTACCGTCCCAACGCCAATAATACCACCACCAACGGAGCGATCAGCATGGCGGAATTATCACTCCAGGCAGGGCGAACCATGCTGAACGAAGCGACCGTTCCAAGCGGATTTTTGAACAACAACGCGCCGGGCGGACTCAACCTTTATGACATCGGCGCGGCTGGCGAGACCATTACTTTTAAAATCAAGATATCCGACCTCCAACTCACCTTCCCCCGCGGCGGTGAAACATGGTTCTCCGGAAGCAACAAGATACTCACATGGAAAGCCAAAAGCCTCTCCGGAACAGTGACGGTGGACTACAGCACCAACGGCGGCAACAGCTGGACAGTGCTGAATCCCAGCGCCCCTAGCAACGGGAGCTATGCCTGGAACAACATTCCCGCCCCCAATTCCAGCGATGTTTTCCTGCGGGTGACCCAAAACTCCAACGGGCAAACAGACAGCAACACCTATCCGCTCGCAATCGTGAGTGAAATGTCCGTCCCCGAAGGGACCTGGCCAGCCAACGAAGCCACTGAGGTACCCACCAATCCACAGCTTAGCTGGACCGCCATCCCTGGCGTGACAGGCTACCAGTTGCAGGTGTCGGCCGATGCCGATTTCAGCAGCTTGCTGGTCAACACCATCGACCACCCCGTAAACCATTATCAGCTGAGCTCTCTGACTCCTTTCCACACCTATTATTGGCAGGTGTGCAGCATTTCCGATATTGGCGTGGGGCCCTTCTGCCAGAGCCTCAGCTTTACCACCGGCGACATCTCTGAACTGCCTGCCCCGCCGGAACTTAACTATCCGGAACAGATGGCTGTCAACCAGCCTCTGGCCCTCGATTTTGGCTGGGCTGCGATGCCTTTGGCGGATAGCTATAATCTTCAGATCTCACAAAGCGTCTGGTTCGTCGCTCCGGAATTCGACCTCCAAAACATTAGCGGAACCAGCTATCATATCCCCAATCTATTGTGGGGCCGAACCTATTACTGGAGAGTAAGCGCGGCAAATGTGGCCGGTCACAGCAACTTCAGCCAGATCCGCCAATTCACCACCCTCTATAACACTGCTGCAGAAGATGAAACGCTTCCGGTGGCGGTGAACAATCTGGATCAGAACTATCCCAATCCCTTCAATCCGGTCACCACCATCAGCCTCAGCGTCAAGGATTCCAGCGCGCCAGCCAGGCTGCAGGTCTTTGATATCCGCGGACGTTCGGTGCGGAGCCTGTTTGAAGGTGTTCCGGGTACCAATCAACTCAGATTAGTCTGGGACGGCAAGGATGCACACGGCCAGTCCTGCGCCAGCGGGATATATTATTACCGGCTGCAAAGCGGAGACTATGTCCAAACCCGTAAGATGATATTATTAAAGTAAATTAGCCCTCCTCAGCGGAGGCCTTGAATTCCATATTAGCAGTCTGACGCCCAGACTGCTAATTTTCTACTTGCTTTTTTAGCTCCTCCCATTATATTTACTATAGAGACTCATTTACAAGGAGGATAAAAATGAAGATCATACCTTATCGCAAAGGACAAGAACTAAGACCCATGGGCACCATGCTCAGCATTTTCGACGATTTTTTCAATCGTACGTTCGAAGAGGAGGTCGCGGAAGACAATTTCCGGGCTATGACGATGGATATCGTCGAGCATGAAAAGGAATTCGAGATTTTGGCCAATCTCCCCGGATTCAAGAAAGACGATGTGAAGATTTCAGTGCACGACAACCAGTTGCTGATCGAAGCCAAATGTTCCGAAAACAAGCAAGAGAGCAAGGGTACAGTGTACCGCTGTGAACGCTACAGTGGTAGCTACCGCCGCAACCTGCTGCTGCCTGAGAACTCCGACCTGGCCAAGATTGCCGCCAAGATGGAAGACGGGGTACTGCATCTGGTCATTCCCAAGAAAGAACCCAGTCCGCAGAAAGAAATCGTTATTGAATAACCTAATAACCAAACAAAAAAGAGGCGCAGGTCGAAAGATCTGCGCCTTGTTTCTTTTTCAAAAAGACTTATTTGAAACTGCCGGAGAAGACCAGCTTTTCAGTCTCCCAGCCGTTGTCATCCAACCAGTTAACGATCTCATCGTACTTGGTTTTGTCGAACGCTTTTTCCCGGGTGAGGATCCACAGATACTTGCGGGTGGATTCGCTCACCACCGCGTAGCTGTAATTCTCCTGATCCAACTTCACGATCCAGTAATCCGCGACGATGGGCCAGAAAAACTGCACCTTCAGCTTGGCGTTGGTTTCGTCTGCGGCCCAGGCGGTGGCTTTCCTCTGAGCTTTGATCACCTTGCCTTCGGTGTCCGCGTAGCAGGTGTTGATCACATTGATCTTGCCCTTGGGGTTCAATGAATATTCCGCCGTGGTCAGTTTTCCGCAATCTGCGGCCTGAAAACGGAAAGGGATAAATGATTGCTGATACCAGACGCCCAGATAGCGCTCCAGCACTACGTTATCGACAGTCTGCACAGGGTTTGGCTCAACTTTTACCTGTGCGCTGAGGCCCACGCTCAGAACGAGCAGCAGAATGGTTAAGGATAAGATGTGATTCATAGTGATTCCTCGTATTGTGATTTTATAGATATAATAATTAAACCTTGCCCAAACACAAGAAAAAAAGCCACCCTGACCAATTACTTAGTCCCACGGAGAGTTGACGCAGAGGCCCGGCCTTTTCCCTTGACGGATTTACAAGTTTCAAAAAACGTGCAAAAATAATAACAATAATACTTTGGAGAGTTTGATGCTCAAACTGGACATTGATCCCAGACTCAAAGACCGGGCCCGGAACGCCGCAGCCCGCATAGCCGGTTCGTTCAACTGGCTGTTTGACGATTATTCATCTGTGACCATCGAACGCACGGTGCTCCGTTTCCTGGGCATCGACGGTGCTCTGGAGGAGGGAAAGCCTCTTCCGAACGTGGTGGTGGACCATCTGCGCGCCAGCCAGGCTCTGGGCAAAGGGGCCGCCATACCGGTGGCCAACGCTATGCTGCACAAAAAGATGAGCGCCCAGGAGGTTGCCGAGGCCGTCGGTCGCGGCGAGCTGAATCTCACTGAAATTCCTCAAGGTCAGCCTCAGGACCTGTTCAACATCCTGGCAAAGCTGTCAGACGATATGCTGGCTCACATCCGCAAACAGCGTGAAACCCGGGAGGCGATGTTTGCCGAATACGGCCCCCGGCGTGTGCCTGCCATCTACGTAATCGTCGCCACAGGAAATATTTACGAGGATGTCACCCAAGCCAAAGCCGCCGCTTCTGAAGGAGCCGACATCATCGCGGTCATTCGTTCCACGGCGCAGTCACTTTTGGATTACGTGCCTTTCGGCGCCACAACCGTCGGTTTCGGAGGCACTTACGCCACCCAGGAAAACTTCCGTATCATGCGCGCCGCCTTGGATGAAGTCTCCGTCGCTCAAAAACGCTATATCGGCCTAACCAATTACGCTTCGGGACTCTGTATGCCGGAAATAGCCGCCATGGGTGCCATTGAGCGCCTTGATCTGATGCTCAATGACGCCATGTACGGCATCCTCTTCCGCGACATCAATCCCCAGAGAACGCTGCTGGATCAGTATTTCAGCCGCATGATCAACGCCTATGCCGGCATCGAGATCCAGACCGGAGAAGACAACTATCTCACCACCTCCGACGCCGTGGAAAAAGCCTACACCGTTACCGCTTCGCAGTTGCTGAACGAGCAGTTCGCCCTCTGCAGCGGACTCAAACCCGCCAAGATGGGTCTCGGCCACGCTTACGAGATTGATCCGGAGATGGAAAACAGCTTTTCCTACGAGCTTGCCCACGCTTTGCTCACCCGCGAACTCTTTCCCGATGCGCCGGTCAAATATATGCCGCCCACCAAGTTCGCCAGCGGCAACATCTTCAAAACCCATCTCATCGACGCGATGTTCAATTTCATCGGGCAGCTCACCGGACAGGGCGTCCAGCTGCTGGGGATGATGACCGAGGCCATCCACACCCCGCATCTGGCGGACAGATCGCCGGCCATCGAAAACGCCCAATACATCTTCCGCGCCGTGAAGGATCTGAACGCGAACCTCAGTTTGGTGCCGGACAGCTTTGTGAACCAGAGGGCGAATGAGGTGCTGGGCCAGGCCGCGGACTTCCTCGAAAAAGTGGCTGAGGAAGGACTTTTCCCCTCCATGGCCAGAGGCGATTTCGCCGAAATCAAACGCCCCGAAACCGGCGGCAAGGGCCTGGACGGCGTTTTCCGCAAGGACGAGGGCTATTTCAATCCCTTCCTGATAGCTATGAAAAAGGAGTTGGGACTATGAGCAAGAAAACGATGATCCGCTCCTATGGCGACACTTCCGGCGACGGCAAGATGCAGATTTCCTTCAGCCTGCCCGTCCCTCCGGATGCCTGGGGCAAAGAGGCCGCGCGGCTCCTACTGAAGAACACCGGCTTTGCAGATATCGAAATCTGCGGCATGCGCGACCTCCACGAAGGCTACACCCATTTCATCGCCTACGCCGTAAGCCCTGCTTTTGTGGATCCCGACTCCATCAAGGTGAAGATAGTCGAAACCCCGGTGATGGACATGGATGCCACCGACGCTTACATCCAGGAAAACATCGGCCGGGAAATCACTGTGGTCGGTGCCTGCATCGAAAGCGACGCCCACACGGTGGGAATCGACGCCATCATGAACATGAAGGGCTACAACCACCGTTTCGGACTGGAACGTTACGAATATTTCAACGCGATCAACCTTGGCGCCCAGGTGCCTTCGGAAGAGCTGTTGCGCCGTGCCCGGGAAGAAAAGGCCGACGTGATCCTCGTTTCCCAGGTGGTCACCCAAAAGAATATCCACATCGAAAACCTCACCCGGCTCATCGAACTTGCCGAGGCAGAACAGCTTAGAGACAAGATGCTCTTCATCTGCGGCGGTCCCAGAATCTCGCACGAATTGGCGATTGAATTGGGTTACGACGCCGGCTTCGGCACGGGAACCTACTCCACCGATGTGGCATCTTTTATAGCCATCACCATGGCCGCAAAGCAGATTAAAAAGTGACTCTGATCTACACCGTTATCGCCTTCGGGCTGATGATTTTTATTCACGAACTCGGCCATTACACGGTCGCGCGCTGGTTCGGAGTGGGAATCGAGAAATTCTCCATCGGTTTTGGCAAGCCCATCAAAGAATGGAAACGCAACGGCGTCAGCTGGCGGATAGGCTGGATCCCGCTGGGCGGCTACCTGAAGATGAAAGGCGAAAACACCGAGGCCCCCGACAAGGATGCCAGCGACTCGTTTCTGCGTAAAGCATGGTGGAAAAAAGCGTTGATCGCGCTCAGCGGACCCCTGGCGAATCTGCTGTTGGGTTTGCTGCTTTTCATCGTTTCCTTCATCCTGCCTGTGCACGTTGAGGACCAATATCCCGTGCTCAGCCGCGCCGAGGGTGCCTGGGCGGAGGTATTCGCTCCGGGCGACAGCATCTCCAGCGTGAACGGCAAAGCGGTGCGGGGTTTCAGCGAATTTTATGAAGGCTTGCTCGACAAACCTGAAAGCAGCGTGGTGTTCAGCCGCTCCGGCGAGGAACGCTCGGTGCAGATCAAATCCACCGACCTCGATTCTCTTTTTAAAAGCCTCTATCCGATCGCCGACACCCGGGTGGGTGAAGTGGTGCCCAAAACCGCGGCCTATCACGCCAAACTGAAATCCGGCGACCGCATCACCGCCATCGATTCCACGCTTGGGTCAGACTGGTATGCGGTGCGGGAAATGGTCATCAATGCCCCGGAAGACCAAGTTTTGTTAACCA
>CAXYWN010000078.1:0-8849 GCA_964292625.1 uncultured bacterium | reverse complement strand
CAGCTGCCGGTCATTCATATCCACAGCCCGTTTCCAGGTAATCCGCTTCGGGTCAATGCCCAGAGAATTTCCCTGCTGAATGTGGTTGTCCAGCATTGCCGCCAGCAGATTGTTGGCTGCACTGATGGCATGGAAGTCCCCGGTAAAATGCAAGTTGATGTCTTCCATTGGAAGCACCTGACTCCAGCCTCCACCCGCAGCGCCGCCCTTAATGCCAAAAACCGGACCCAGCGAGGGTTCGCGGATAGCCGCGATCGAACTTTTACCGATTTGATTAAGCGCCTGCGAAAGCCCGATGGCGACGGTGGTTTTGCCTTCTCCGGCGGGAGTGGGGGTGATCGCCGATACCAAGATGAGTTTTCCGTGCGGATTGTCCTTGATCCTCTCCAACGCTGAAGTGCGGACCTTGGCCTTGTGTTCTCCATAGTGTTCCAATTCATCAGCCCTCAGGCCGATTTTTGCCGCGATGGCATCTATAGACTGCAGTTTTATCTGGCTCGCGATATCCTTATCATTGAGCATGTTAAAGATCCTCCTTGGAAGGTTTATTAGATAATTTAACTGCTTTGCCGGGCCAGGCAAGCAGCTTCAGGTCAGTCTCCGTTCCAGCGCATCTCCCGCCTCTGATACCCGTGTTCTGAACGGACGCGAGGGAGAGGGTAGCTGCCCATATGGAAATGAGGGCTTGGCTCAATACTACTCTGGACACGTGCCGGAACCGACAATTGCCCACAAAGCAAAGCCCCGGAGCGGCGAACCGTTCCGGGGCTGAGATGGGGTTATATGGTTCCGACGAATTACTTCATCAGGATCATTTTCTTGGTGCTGCTGTACTTGCCGGCGAACATCTTGTAGAAATAGACGCCGCTGGAAACAGCCTGCTGGTTGTTGTCGCGACCGTTCCAGACCACGGAATAGTTTCCGCTGGCCTTGTTTTCGTTCACGAGGGTTTTCACGAGTTGTCCCTTGACGTTGTAGATTTCGATGCTTACAGGGCTGGCTTCCTTCACGCTGTAGCGGATGGTGGTTTCCGGATTGAAGGGGTTCGGGAAGTTGCCGTGCAGCTCGGTGGCCACCACGGGAACATTCGGATCTTCATTCGCGGTACCGCCGCTGATACGTACGTCATCTATCATCAAGAAGAAGGCGTCGTTCGACAGGCACTGGATTCCCACATACACGTTTCCGGGATAGCCGGCGAGCGAGTAGCTGTACTCGGTCCATTCAGCAGGAACATTGATATGGGTGGCGCCGCTGATGATGGTGAAGTTGGCGGGGGCCATTCCTGTTGTGGACACGCCGACCTTCATTCTTTCGAGGCCATACTGAGCGGTAAAGGACTTGGCCCAGAGTTTGATCTCGACGGGATTGGCAAGGACGGGTGTGATCATCCAGTCGTTGTTGGGAGCGGTGGTGGCGGCGAAGCTGGCCGCGTATTTGCTTCCACCATGAGGAGTGGCACCGGCATCGGCGATGGGAGGCACGGTGGCTGTGGGATTCATGATGATGAAAGCCTGGGCCGCGTAGGCATTGTCCCAAGCGGTGCCAGTCATACCGAAGGTTGTGCTCAGATCAACGTCCACCAGAGTCCAGGGGGCAAAGGCGATGACGAAGTTCGGGTAGGTTTCGAAGCCATCGACCAAGATGTCCTGACTGATGGGAAGCTGGAAGTTGAGGGTGGTGGTTTGGCCTGTAACAACGATCACTCCAGCCTGGGTTACAGCCTGGTAGTTCGGATGGCTGGCGGTCACGCTGTGAGTACCGGCCTCCACCTGCATGCTGTAAGCGCCGGAGGCGTTGGTGGTGGCATTTACGGTTCCGCAGCTCACCGTAGCTCCCATAATTGGGGCGTTAGCGGTGGTGCGGACGATCCCGGCGATGGTGCCGATCTGGGTGATCATGGTCAGCGGGTTGGAGAAGGCCGCCACCGACATCGCGTTACCGGTATAGACTGCTTTCACAGCCCACTTGTAAGTGCCGTCAGGCAGGTCGTTCCAGCCATTATCGGCATAAGCGGTGGCAGTGATGGCTTCCGGAGTGAGCTCGGTCCACGAGGATTCGTTGTTTTCCTGGCCCTGTTGCAAACGCCAGGCCTTGTAGCCGTTGAGGCTGCGGCCGAACCTGTCTGCATTATACTGTGCCGGCGCCAATGACTTGGTATGTGTTTCCGGGATGGTTGAGGCAGGGCGCGGAGAATCAGTCCGCACGCTGAAGATTCCCGCATAACGCGGAATTCCTGCTGGTGCAGTGATATTACTGACAACGGGACTAAGCAGCGGGGCATCTGCGGGAGCAGAATATCCCGCGTAGCCCTGGACGGCCCAGTTGTAATTGAGGGAGGCGGATAGAGCCAGAAGGGTTGACCAGGCTCCGCTATTGAATATCATGTTGCCAAATCCGTCAACCGCGGGACCGGGATCACAACCGGCAGGATGATAGTCTGCGACGTGGACCACATTGTAGCCAAACCACAGTTCTTCATTTCCAGTGATGCTTACCGGTGAGTCCAGATTTACGGTGAGCCATTCATCGTAAGTGGTTACGGTGAAGGGTTGGGTTACCGCCTGGGGGCCGGGAGCGGTGGCATTTCCGCCGGTCCATACCTTGAGAGTGTAGGTGGCGGGGTCAGCCGGCCAGAGTTTTATGGCCTGTAGGCTCATCCCTGCATAATCCTGCAATGCAGATGCAGGGAAGCGGATGGCAACGTCAAAATCGCCACCGGAGGTAAGCCCGATACTGTTATTGGGTACGCCTGTGTTGTAATGAATCCATTCTCCGCCGGCGGTTCCGGGAGGGCTCCAAGTCAGATTTACCGCTGGTCCGGCGACGGAGGCAGTTACTGATCCTGGCGGCAGAGTGATTTCAGTGAGCACGAAGTTCTGGGTGGTGGTTTGGGTCCCCGCGATCACCACACCGGTGACCGTTGAGGGCTGATATCCTGGTTTGGCGCAGGTCACGCTGTAGGTTCCCTGATAGACCAGGAAGGTATATTGACCGTTGGCGCCGGTGGTGCCATGGTAATCGCCGGCAGTGACGGTGGCTCCCGCGACTGGAACGTTGGTGCCAAATTCGGTCACCGCTCCGGTCAGGGTTCCCATCATGCCTTTGTGAATCTCGTTGGAGAAGGCAGCCGTGGAGAACACATCGTTCGTATAAACCGCTTTCACGGCATACTTATAGATTCCGGAGGGCAGCGGAGCCCAGGCAGTATCCACGAAGGTGCTATCGGCGATGGTGGTCGGAGTAAGCTGATTCCAGAGGGTTTCGTTGCCTTCATTGGCAGCGAGGAGACGCCAGACCTTATATCCGGTTCGGACGCGGTCCTGTGATCTGTGCTGAGGTCTGGACACAGGGTGGTTTTGGGCCTGCTGTTCCGCCGCGAGAGAAGCCTGCATCTCATCCATGCCGTTAAAGATGGCAGGGGTAATGGCAGGCGCAGAAACCACTTCGCGGGTGAGGGCGTTGCCCACATAGACGTCGTCGATATACCAGCCGGCGTAGTCAACCACCGTGGTGGCCCACATTTGCAGCTGGATCTCGACATCTGCCATTCCGGCATAGGCGGAAAGGTCGATCACTCTTTCGGTCCAGACTGTGTTTGTGTACAGCCAGGAAGGACCCCAAACGACGGCGCCGTTCACGGTAATCTGGCAATAGTCGAAGTCTCCAAAGACGTTTTCCCAGCTCCAGAAACGCAGCTCAGGACTGGTGAGCCCAGCCAGGCTGTAGTTTTTGCTCAGGTTGTTGAAGCCGCCTGAGTTATGGTAATTGGTGTACATCATGGTGCCCCACATACCGGTTCCTGAATAGCAGGTGGGGGGAGGATTGATGTTGGTGCCTGGGTTAACGGGGGCCCAGTTGGCAATGTCGTAGGTGTTAGTCCATTCCCAGTCGCCAACGGCGTCCCAGGTTGCCGTGGGCACCCAGCCGCCGTCGTTCAATTCAAAATCGTCCAGCGGAGGAGTGGGTACCGGCGCATTCCAGATCAGAGAAACCTGAGTCTGGGCCACATTTTCGGTGGCAACCACCTGTGAAGGCGGGAAGGATATCTCGGGCAGGATCAGAGTGCCCATATCGTAGGCTGCACTGCCCACGGTGATGGAGCCGGTCAGATCCTCATATCCTTCCTGGCTGATGATGTAGTTGTAGTCATTGCCGGAGAGCACCCCGGGGATCGTGAAATGTCCGGTGGCATCGGTGGTGGCGCTGTAGTTCACCAAACCCACCAGAGTCACGGAGGCCTCGGCCAGTCCGACGGTGGGCTGATCGCTGCCGACCACAAATCCAGTTACGTTCACAGAGCTGGAAGCAGTCAACACGAAGTTCAGCGTGCTTGTTTCGTCCACTACCAGGGTGACGGGCAGGGTCAGGCTCTCAAAGCCAACCTTGCTGGCGGTCACATTGTAGGTGCCGGGTTCCACATAGGGGAAGTTGTAGGCGCCGAGAGCGTCGGTCTGAACTGTGTGAGTTGTGCCCAGGATGGCCACGCTGGCTCCGGACACAGGGTTTCCGCCGGAAGTCACGGTGCCGGTCAGAGCGCCCATCCCCACCACATTCAGACTGATCCGAACATTGGCCCGGTTCACGGAAAGGGTCCCGGTGGTGCCAGAGGCGGCGTCCGCTGTGTCATTTTGATAGCGCAGACAGGTGTTCACGCCCGTTGTCGCCGTATAATAAACCGAGGCGTTTTGGCTGTAAGCCCCTGGTATCAAAGAAGTCACGATGTCCACCAGCAGGTTCGAAGTGCCATCCCAATAGAACGGCGTGGTGAAGGGATGGGTATTCCAGCCTGCCACAGGCAGGAAATCGTTCTGCGCCCAAACCTGGGTGTAGTCGCCCACTTCAAAGGTGGTGGTGAGAACGCTCTGCTGCGTGTTTTTTACCCTGATCCTATAGTTCGGCATCGGGGAGCAGGTGTTCACTGCCTGAACGTTGAAGCTAATCGAGGTAAGCATACCCGGCGCTCCGCCGGATGCCAGTATTTCCGCCGCGGTCCAGAGGTATTGCTGACGGAAGTTTTTGTAATATGTTCCATAGGGCGTTGGAGGGCCGGTGGTGGTATTGGTGGTCGTGTCGTTGCCAATTGAGATTACGTCCGTTCCGGCTCCCATCACCAACACACTCAAATCCGGGCTTTGATCGTTGACCGGATTGATATCGCCGGTGAGGAAAACCTTGGCATAAAGCACAATTGTTCCCTCCACGGTGGGCGTCCAGGTCATGGCGATCTGCGCCGTGGCGTCTGGAGCAACGGTTGCACCTGGCACCGAGGCCAATTCTACATTGTCGCCGTTGAACAGTTTTACGGTGTAGGTGCTTTGGGTGGCGGTGCCCCAATTGTGGATGCTGGCGGTGTAAACAGTCGGGCTGTCAAGCGCGGGAGTTGTGTTACCTGACAGTCTTTCGCAGGCCAGGTCGTTGGGGGCTATTTGTTCAAACGATAGATCGTCGAGGTAGAGACTGCGACTGGTCCCGCCCAAGCCGTGTTTAAAGGCGATGTGGGTCCCGGCGCCGGTATAACCTGCCATGGAAAACACATATTCGGAGATGGTGGTGGTCATAGCGAGGTTGTGCACCTCGGTGTAGCTGGCGGGGTCAGTCGGATCGGTCATAACGCCGAGGGAAAGCGGATAACCCGCTCCGCTGCTGCGACCCCAGAATTTCACTCTAACGTTGCTAAGGCCTATCGCCGGGGCAATCGTCGGTCCAACCAGAATGAGGGTTGCGTCCGCGTCGCTGGGATTGTAAAGGCGGACGCTGTTCGGCTGGCTGTGCGCGTAAGTCGCGGAAGCATAGGTGGCTACCAAAGCGCCGACATTGCTCGATTGGACTATGTTCGTCCAGTCGAATGGCAGGATCGGAGCCGTCACCAGATCCCAATTTTGAAAATAAGGCAATGCCACGATCTCAGGATCGCCGTGGGTGCTGAAACTCCAAACCGGGCAATCGACCGCATCACCTATTGCGTTAAAGGGAATTATTTTCCAGTAATAGGTAGTGCCGATCGCCAGTGTCGGTGTGTAGGAGATCGCGGTGGTGTTTTGGATGAAGGGGGGCGGATTCGTGATCCCAAAATGGACCTTATATCCGGTTGGGCCACCGCCGCCGCTGCCCCAATTGAGGGTGGCGGAGGGTGAAACGAGGGTTGCCCCGTCAGCCGGGCTGATTACAGCCGCGGGAAAGGGAGGCGTATCGATTGCATAAGTAGTATAAGTGATAGTCACATTGGGGCGGTTTGCGTTGACCACACCGGTTCCGGTGGGAGGATTGGTGTCGGCATTCCAGGTAAGGTGAGTGCCGGTAAGCGGGGTCGCATAGATTCCCCCGCCGGCAGAGCTGCCGCCGGGAGTGCTGCTGCCGCTTCCGCCATAGTTCCTTTCTACCAGAATCATCAGGTTGTCGCCCATATCCACATTAAACTCGTTTATGAGCGTGAACAGATTCCAGCCGCCGGCCACCGTGCCGGTATAGGGTGAATCGTAGAGCAGAACAGCGCCGCTGATCATATTGTCCCACGTGTCTGTGGTCAATGTGCTGGCGCTGCTGGTTTTCATATATATTTTGGTGGGTACTTCTGCTGTTGTGGCAATGCTGGAATTCCACGCGACTGCAGATATTCTGGTGTTTTGCGGACCGATTTCGGCCGCGGTATATAGGGCGGCGCTGCGTTCGTATCCGTAAAAGCTTCCCAGCGGGAAACGTTGGGTGGCGGTTCCGTCGCCAATCACCACTTCTGTGGCAAATAATCCCAGCGTTAGCGCCAGGATACCGATTAGTATTATGAGCTTTTTCATAATGGGTAAACTCCTTGGCTTTGATATTTTTCTTGATTATTAGGTTTCATTCATTAAACTATGGGCTTTGTCTTGTTAAGGCAGCAAGCCCTGCGTATTCGATTTCCGAAGCAAGTAATAGGTCTTGCTGGGGGAAATTTTTTATTTTAGGTGCCATAGGGGGACGGAGGGCTCATGTCTGCGTTGGCGGCAGTTCCGTTGCGTATAATTAGGTTGACCTGCGCATAAACATTGCTGCCAATGCTGATTTTGGGGATCAGCAGCAGCGTGAAAAGAAGGGGGTCTTTCATAGGGTATCTCCTTTTCCCATTTGTTGTTAATGTTAAAACAAATAACTTCATTCTTCGGCAAACATTACCTGGACATCCAGGATTTGCGGTTGCCAAGATCATATCTGGACATTCAGATAGCACAACATTCCTATTAAATACGCAGCCAATTTTCTGTAAAGCTTTTTCTTTTCGCCCCCGTTCTCACTACGGTATCAATACGGAATCAATACGGATTTCATCCGTATTGATTCCGTATTGATACCGTATTGATAAGGGGCGCCACCCAGGAAATGATGAAAAAATGATAATTAAAAGTTAGGGGAACATCTTATCAAAAAAGAGTAGCTGAGGCAAGCGGATTAGATATCTGGGATTATCTCACACCGCTGGGTCCAAATCCATCATGAACGGTGGAGCTCTTTGAAAAACACCGCGAACTGGTATGATTATTGCAACTTTGCCATCATAACTAAAGGGGATTGGGAGGATATTGATGAATCCAGTATCACGAGCCGGTTCTTCCAGGGCGTTGATTTATCCTGTTTTTTTGGGCATGCGCGGTTGCCCGGGCCGATGCATCTATTGCGATCAGAACAAGCTTAGCGGCGGCGCGGAATTCGATTTGGAACGGGCAGTTGAACAGGTGCGGGAATTTGTGCGGCGAAATCCAGGCCGGGAGAAGCAGGTGGCTTTTTACGGAGGGAGTTTCACCGCCTTGGAGCAGGATTTCAGCGCAAACCTGCTGGCTGCGATGCAAGCGGTTTGCGATGTTCACACGAGTTTTCGCATCTCGACCCATCCCATGTATGTGGGCGACGATATCCTGATTCGCTGCCGAAACTGGAACATCAGGACCATCGAACTGGGCATCCAGGATTTCTGCGCTGCGGTTTTGGCTCGTTCCCGCCGCGGTTACGGCGGGCATGAGGCTTTGGAGGCGGCTCACCGGGTGAAAAAACACGGTTTTGAACTGGGAATCCAACTGATGCCGGGTTTGCCGGGATGGTCGGAAGCCAGTCTGGCAGAAAACCGGCAAATCCTGGCTGAGCTGAAACCCCGGTTTCTGCGGCTCTATCCGCTCATCGTGATTCGCGGCACTGCTCTGGAAAAGGATTTTCAGGCGGGAGAATATCTTCCCTTGAGTCTGGAAGAGGCCGTGGAGCAGTGTGCCGATTATTTTCCCGTGGCTGAAAAGGCCGGGACAACAATCATCAAACTGGGGATACCCTCCAATATCGACCCGGCCGAGATCGTTGCCGGGCCATGGCATCCGGCTTTTGGCGAGCTGGTGAAAGCGGAAATCGTGGCCCGCAAAGTGCTGGCCATCAATCCGCAGGAAGAAGCGGTGACCATTGCCAGGGAAGAGATGCGGCTGCTGAAAGCGCACGGCGGAGCAGCCTTGGAGAAAATCCAAATTTGGTTTGACCAGCAATCCTGACAAGACTTGCGACCCTATCGGAACTGGACGGCGTAACATTTTTCTTGGCAATGGCTAAAAAGCGCTTACAATATCCGTATAGCCTACAGACACTACATAGAATGCCCTCCAAAAGCGTGGGAACACCGCCCGGTGATTCCCACGTTTTTTTGGGCTGATTTTTAATGGCATGGCACTCAGATTGCAGAAGAAATCCTAACCCTATTGGAAAACAAGCAGTATCGCTCCATCAGAGAGATAGCCAAAGCGTACGGCAAGAGCCGTCAGTTTATATTCGTCTATCTGGAAGTTCTTGCCTCAATTGGCATGGTTGGTATCGACAGTGAAGGGTATTACGCAATAAGC
>CAXYWN010000077.1:0-8887 GCA_964292625.1 uncultured bacterium | reverse complement strand
GGCAAGCTGAAGGTAGCCCGCCACGGTTATCATGGCTGGCACGACTGGTGCGTTGAGGTGAAGGGCGGGGTTCCCGAAAAATTCTACGAAGACATCCTCGAATTTCGCTACAACGACCTCGATCAGTTGGAAGATATCCTAATCGCCAATGCCAACGACATGGCTGCGATCATCATCACCCCTGTGGGACATCCTCTCGCGGCGGAAGTGGAGATGCCCAAGCCCGGATATCTGGAAGGCGTGCGTAAACTCGCCGACAAATATGGTTGCGTGCTGATCTTTGATGAGATACGCAGCGGCTTCAGATGTGCCCTGGGCGGCGCTCAGGAGTACTTTGGTGTCACTCCGGACCTCTCGACTTTCGGCAAGGCCATGGCCAACGGCTACGCGATTGCCGCGCTGGTTGGGAAACGAGACATAATGAGCGTCTTGACCAAAGATGTCTTCCTCTCTTCCACCTTCTTCCCCAATTCCGATTCCATGGTGGCAGCTTTGAAGACGATCGAGATACTCCAACGCGACAAGGTTTTGGACGTTATTGTAGCCAAAGGCAAAAAATTTGGCGAAGAAGTGGAAAAGGTAGTGGCGGATTCTGGCATGCCAGTCCGTTTCACTGGCTCGCCCTGGATGCCTTTCATCACCTTCCCGAAAGACAATACCGGCCTCTACAAGAAGCTGCGCAATGAGTTTTACACTCAACTCATCCGCCGGAAAGTGTTCCTCCAGCCTTATCACCATGGATACATTTGCTACCGCCACACCGATGAAGATTTGGCCTTCACCGTTCAGGCTATCAAAGAATCACTCGCCGAGCTGAAGAGCCTGGCCTAAACAACAAGCATTAATCAAAGACCGGGGTTGGCGCAAAGCCAGCCCCGGTATATAAAAGAGACAGAGGACCAATGGCAAAGTACATTTTCGTGGTGGGCGGCGTACTTTCCTCCCTGGGTAAAGGAATCGCCACCGCTTCAATAGGTTTATTGCTTAAATCCATGGGCTATCGGGTTGTCACCCAAAAATTCGATCCCTATCTGAATGTCGATCCCGGCACAATGAGCCCCTTCCAGCACGGAGAGGTGTTCGTGACCGACGATGGAGCCGAGACCGACCTCGACCTCGGCCACTACGAACGCTTCGTGGATGAAGCGCTTTCCCGCCGCTCCAGCTGTTCTGCCGGACAAATCTACGAAACCGTGATCCAAAACGAAAGAAAAGGCGTATATCAGGGAAAAACGGTGCAGGTGATTCCCCATGTTACCGATGAGATCAAGCGCCGGATCAGGGGACTCGACGCGGAATATGACATCATCATCACCGAGATCGGCGGAACCATCGGCGACATCGAAAGCCTGCCTTTTCTGGAAGCTGTTCGCCAACTGCGTTTGGACCTTGGCCTGCAGAATACCCTGTATGTGATGCTCACCTACATCCCTTATATCCACGCCGCGGGTGAGCTCAAAACCAAGCCTACCCAGCATAGCGCCTATAAACTCCGCGAGATCGGAATCCAGCCGGATATCCTGCTCTGCCGCTCCGAAAAGCCCTTTGAAAAAGAGATATACGACAAGATCGCTTTGTTCACAAACGTGCCCCGAGGCAATGTGATCAACGCGATCGACGTCAAAAGCGTTTATGAATGCCCCATCACTTTCAAAGACGCCAATCTGCATAAGATCATTTGCCGCCACTTCGGCATGGAATGCAAGCCTCTGCGCCTGCGAGCCTGGAACAAATTTCTGGCCAACAGCACAGCCTGTGAAGATAAAGTTACCATTGCCGTCTGCGGGAAATATGTGAAGCATCAAGATGCGTATAAAAGCGTTCAGGAAGCTCTATTCCACGCCGCTGCCTACCATCGGATGAAAGTCCAGATAAAGTGGGTTGATTCGGAGCAAAATTTTCGTCCCTCGTCCTTGGCCAAAACCCTCAAAGACGTGGACGGGATCCTTATTCCCGGCGGATTTGGGGTGCGGGGAATCGACGGTAAGATCGCGATCGCCGAATACGCCCGGGTCCACAATATCCCATTTTTGGGTCTCGGCCTGGGCATGCAGGTGGCGGTGATTGAATTTGCCCGTCACGTCTGCCATCTCAAGGACGCCAACAGCGTTGCATTCGCGCCCGAAACTCCCCATCCTGTGATTCACCTAAGGGAGGAGCAACTGAAAAAGGTGGGCAAAGCCATGCGCCTTGGCGCCTATCCCTGCAAGCTGGAGCCCGGTTCACTGGCCAGGAAGATATACGGCAGTGCCAACATCAGCGAAAGACACCGACACAGCTTTGAGTTCAACAACGCCTATCGGGACCAACTTACCGCCAAAGGCCTTTGCCTGAGCGGAGTTTCGCCTGATGGCCTGCTGGTGGAGATCGTGGAGCTTCCTGCCCGGGACTTTTACATCGGTGTTCAGTTCCATCCAGAATTTAAATCCCGTCCCAATAAAACTCATCCGCTATTCAAAGAATTTTTCCGTGCTGCGCATTCCTTTGGTGTGAATAAACTTAAGTAGCTTTGGCAAAGCGGTTGTGTAAAAAATTCCACAGTTCTGTGGTGGAATTTCCAATATATGCCTTGACCTCAGATTAAACATAGACAGATTGAACTCAAATACTGAAAGCATCTCAACTTTTGTTTGAGAATTGGTTGTTTTACATGTACAAACTGTCTGATCTGGTTCAGGAAAAATGAAAGGTATAACTTTTTCCGCTATATTAAGCATGGCTCTGCTGCTGATTCTGGCGACAGGCTGCGCAAAGAAGAAACCAGATTCAGATATCCAGAAAGCCACCCCTGTGAAGGTAGAATCAGATCATACCGATGATTTGTTCAAAATTCGTTATCGGTTGAAATGGCTTCATCAGGCTCAGTTTGCCGGGGCTTACATGGCCAAGGAAAAAGGATTTTACCGCAGGCGGGGGCTGGATGTGGAGATACTGCCCGGAGGTGTTGATTTTCCGCCCTATAAGTCACTGATGGAAGGTTCTGCCGATCTCGCCAATTTCAATTTGATAAACGCTCTAAAGGACTATAACTCTTCCAGGCCCGTGGTAAACTTGGCGCAGATATCTCAAAAAAATTCAACTCTTTTGCTGGGGAAAAAAACATCTGGGATCAAAACTATCAATGACCTACGCGGCAAGAAAATTGGTGTGTGGAGAGGAGAAAGCGGTCTTCATACAATTCTCTTCCTTGAGGGACTGAACCAGGATATTCAGGTGATACCGCTGGATTGGTCTATTAACCTGTTGCTTAGCAATGCCATCGATATGATGAGTGGTATGGACTATAATGAATATAACCGGATTCTGATGTCGGGCCTGGATGCAGATGAACTAGTGATCTTCAATCTGGCAGATTACGGCTCTAATGTAATCGATGACGGACTCTACGCCACGAAAGATTTTTACACCCGGCACGAACAGCAATGCCAGGATTTCGCCAAGGCCACGCTCGAAGGCTGGACCTACGCCTTCAAGCATCGTGAAGAAACCCTTAACGTAGTCCTCCGCTATCAGAGGGAAAGCCACATTCCGGCTAATCCCGAGCACCAAGCCTGGATGCTCGACCATATGAAAGATCGGGTTTTGGACAAATCAGGACAGTTAGGGCATCTGAATCAAAGTGATTTCGACCTGGCTCACAGAATTCTTACAGAACGCGGTTTACTGACCGAACCGGTGGAATACCGGTCTTTTTATCCCCATGAAAACACAGAAAAGAACTAAGACCCTGGGCGAACAGTTCATTTCCTACATATTCCTCTTTATGGTGCTGTTGTTCCTGACCTTGATTCTGGTGAGCAGGCAGCTGATTTACAATGTGATGAAAAGCAATGCGGAAGAGACAATTGGCAATCTCACCGAGACCAATGTGCAGATCATAGATAAAAACATGTCCAATATAATGACTCAGGCAAAAGATCTCCAGACAGTGATCAATGACGATGTTTACAATCAGGAAAACATCAAGCGTCACATCCATCATCTGCTGATTGATAACCCCAAACTGGTCTCCGTGTGCCTGGCCTACGACCCTCCCACCCCCAAGCAAACCAACACCCTAAAGCTGATTGAGCAACAAATCCAGATTGTCCCCGCAGGCGATGATGATTATCTGTTTAAAGATTGGTTCCAAATACCCTGGCTTACAAAGCGCTCCTATTGGAGCGATCCTTGGTACGACGCGCAGGGTTCCGGAGAGATTGTTTGCTCATATTCGATACCGCTGAGGATAAAGGGAATTCCCGAGGGAATCATCCGGCTGGACACGCCTATGGAAAGTTTGCGCCGAATCGTATTACCAATCAAGGTTAAACAAAGCGGATACGCCTTTCTAATCTCCAGCAACGGCATGATCGTAGCGCACCCAAGCGATTCCCTGTCCATGAACTATACCCTTTTCGACCTTGCCGAAAGATACAATCATCCCGGCATCCGCGAGTTGGGCAAAAGAGAGATCAGTGGCCTGACTGGCTTTGAGCGGATTAAACTTGAGGGAGGCAAAAGCGACCACTGGGTAGCGTACCGCCCCCTACCCTCCAATCATTGGTCTTTGGTGGTGGTAGTTCCGCATAATGAAGTGTTCGCCGATCTGCGTTATCTTATCATCATCTTTTCCGCAGCTTTTATTGTGGCTTTTATCATTTTGGCAGGAACCATCTGGTATCGCTCCAAAGCCGTGAATGAACCCCTTACAGAATTGGTGGATTCGATCAAGCAGGCCGGAGCTGGCGATCTGAAACCCAGCCCGGAGATTGATTCAAATATTTACGAGATTCAGGTCATTGCTGAGAATTTCGAGAAAATGAAATCATCGCTGACCGAGTATATAGACAACCTCCAGTTGGTGACCGAAGAAAAGAACCGTATCCTGGCTGAAGTAACCTTCGCTTCATCCATCCAACGCAACCTGATTCCCAAAAACACCGATCTTGCCAAACTACCGCCGAACCTAAGCGCTTTTGGGATTCTCGAACCAGCCAGCGAAATCGGCGGAGACCTATACGACTACTTTCTTAAAGACGAAAATCATTTCTTATTTGCCATCGCCGACGTGGTGGGAAAAGGCGTAGCCGCGGCCATGACCATGACCATGATGACCACCCTGTTGCGCTCTGTCTCGCCCGGAAAGGATAAACCTGAAGAAATCCTCCGTATCTTGAATGAATTTATAGTGGTGAACAACCTGGAATCAGACTTCGTGACCATGATCCTCGGAATCATTGATCTCAAAACCGGTCAGTGCGTCTTTTCCAACGCCGGCCATGTTCCGCTATATCTGATTTCCGCCGACAGCCAATACAAGAAGTTCTCCACCACCCATTCCACTGCGCTGGGGTTGTTCGAGAATATCCGTATCTCTTCTGATGTTCTGCAGCTTGCCCCCGGGGATCAGATTCTGGTCTTCACAGACGGTGTAACCGAAGCTGTGAGCACAGAGGAACAACTCTTCGGTACCGCTGGACTGGAAAAAGTTCTGGCCAGTATTCCCGGCTCCTATCCTGAAGTGACGGCCCATGCTATCCTCAACGCCGTGCGTGAATTCACCGACCCCCATATAAAACGTGATGACACCACCATTCTGGTTATCCAATACCTCCAGCAGTTGAAAGACTGACTCAACAGACCCTGATTAATCAGCCTACTTTCTTTCCCAAAGCGGCAGCTTTCTTACGTTCTATTCTGCGGGGTTTTCCAGACACGCTTCGATCGAACCGCGCAGATGGGCGGCGAGAGCGATCTTGTCTGAATATAGTGGGTCTTCGGGTCTGATGGGAGGGAGGATCGTGAGTTTTACATTCGTGGCGTGAATCTGCCCGTCTATTTCCATCATCCGCCAGGTACCGTCTATGGCAAAAGGCACGATAGTGGCTTCTGCCATCTGGGCGAGTTTGAGGCTGCCAAGATGAAATTCTCCAACCTTGCCATGTTCCGCGCGCAGTCCTTCCGGGAAAATAACCATAGCCTGGCCTTCTCGGATCACCTGAGCCGCTTCCTTGAAAATTTTCACAGCCTGGCGGGCATTATCGCGGTCTAAAAAGAAACTGGGAAGTTGGGTCATCCATTGACTGAGGATGGGTACTTTGGCCAGTTCCTGTTTACCGATGAAACCCATCGGACGCCCCACAAAGCCGACCAGGGCGGGGATGTCGAAATAACTCTGATGATTGCCGATAAAGCAGATCGGACCCTCAGCCGGGATGTTTTCCCGGCCGGATACCTTCAGCTTTGAGCCGGTGGTCACAATCGTGAGCCAGCCCCATGTTCTAGCTACCAGCCAGCCTTGATAGCGGTAGCGGCGTTTGCTGACAAAAGGTTTGGTGAGCAGCAGAAATGGCAGACAGATAAAGGTCAGCAGCATCATAATTATGAATAAGATTTTCCAGAGTAGGCTTGTAATTTTGTTTAGCATGCGGGGTGTTTCCTGTGTTAATCCATGTTTGTCCATTCAGCCCAGATTTCATTCAAAGAGGTGATCCAGCCGCCTTTACGGATGGCGTAGCGCAGAACATCCCAATAAACCCCCGCCCAGAGAGGAAAATCGATGGGGTCGAAAGTCACATTGTGCCAGAGCAGAGAAAGATGGGACTGATATTTGTCCGCCATATCGATCATTCTGCGCAGAGTCAGCCTGGCCGCCAGCGGGTTCATGTTCATGGCCTTTTTTGAATGGAGGGTGGTATCCATCACGATGAGAGGAATCTCCAGCACCCGGAAAGGCCTGTTTTCTTCGATATTAAAAGGATAAAAGGGGAAAGATATTCCGGCCCGGAAGCCGATGTTTTCCCAATAACCGAGGGTGGAATCATATTGGATACCGGCATTTTCAAGGATGCGGAAACTTTGCTGATAATCAAAATGGAGATAGTGTGATCTGTAGCCTCGCACCTCAAATCCAGCCTGAGACAGCTTTTCCATTTCTGCGCGAAGAATATCCTCGTCAAAGGCAGATTCCGGGCTGCCGTGAAGTCCCACTTCCTCGCCGGAAAGTAGTTCTTTCAGCCGCCTGAGCACTTTGGGATTGGAGATGTAGTTCTGGCGCTTGTCGGCAAAATCGGACTTGCCAAAGAGAAACCAGGTGGCCTTGACGCCCAGATTCCTTTCCTTTTGGATAATCCAGTGTATCTGACGGCGGGGATTGTGGATGAGATTTTTATGGAGGGTGTGCCCCAATATCTTGAAGGTGGCAACCACCGGACGTTTAAACCAGGTGCGAAGATTGTATTTGAGAGTGTCCACCTGCTGGGTTCCCGCCCAGTAGTTCCAATAATCCACATCATGGGTCACCGAGACGGAAAAGCGGCTGTCCACATTCCAGGTAATGTCACGAATAAATTGGGGCAGAGCTCTTTGGATCGCGTAGAGCAGCATCTGGCAATAAACATCAACCACAGGGATATTCGTAAAATCCCAACGGTATTGAAGCGATTCGCGGAAATCGACCCGGCCGGGCTGTTCTCCATGGAGTCCGAGGATATATTCGTGCCAGCAGGTGAGGAAGTAGAAAGCGCTGGCAACTATATCCTTGCGGAAGGACATGGTCCTTTGCCCGATGGCAAAGACCGCGCCTGGCTGGGAAAAAAGAAAGGGAATGTATTCTTTCTGGTAGAGGCAAAAATCCACCTTATCCAGGGGATATAGCTCAAGGCGGTCAAAGAATCCCGGAGTGTCAGGATTGAAATGGATCTTGATCGGATAATCCTGCTCGAGGTCCGGCCCGTAGTAAAGGTTGACCCCTTCGATCCGGTCGCCATAAGTGAATTTGGGGTGAAGACGCAGGATATTGCAGAATGTTCTCAGCACGAATTCCGCCTTGGGAATGAAATCCTGGGGCAGATCAAGCAAAATGAGGATATTCGGAAAGCGGTCCATCAGGGTTATTTTTCAGCAGTTTTTTGAGCTTCTATCCGGGGCTTGGGGGCGGGAAGCAGCACCACGTCCAGCACGTCTTTCACGTTATCCACCCAGGTGATCTCCATGCCAGCCAGGATGTCCGGCGCAAAATCGCTGATCGTTTCCTCATTTTCGCGGGGCAGGATCAGATGGTTGATGCCGGCGCGTTTGGCAGCCAGCATTTTTTCTTTAAGTCCGCCGATGCCAAGTACCTTTCCAGTGAGAGTGACCTCTCCGGTCATGGCCACGTCGTGTTTCACCTTGCGTCCTGTGAAAAGCGAGGCCAGCGCTGTGGTGAGGGCGATCCCGGCTGAGGGTCCGTCCTTGGGAACGGCACCGGAAGGGAAATGGATATGGATATCGATTTTCTCAAGGTCGCTGGGATTGATCCCGTATTTCACGTGATTCGCTTTCAAATGGCTGAGTGCGATTCGTGCGGATTCTTTCATCACTTCGCCCAGAAGTCCGGTGAGCACGATGATTCCCTTGCCCGGCATCCGGGTGGTTTCGCAGAAGAGAATCTCGCCGCCGTAACTGGTCCAGGCGAGTCCGGTGGAAATACCCACCTCGGGTTTACGGTTGGCCAGCTCCAAAGTGAACTTACGGGGGCCAAGGTAATTCTTGACCTTGGAGCCATCGATCACCCGGTCGCGGATATCGCCTGAAGCGACTTCACGGGCAATCTTGCGGTATATGGAGCCAATCCGCCTTTGCAGATTGCGCACCCCGGCTTCTCGCACGTAATAGCGAATAAGCTCCTGCACCGCAGATTTGCGGAAAGTAATCTTATGTTCGGCCAGGCCGTTGGCGTCTTTTTCCTTGGGTATCAGATAGTGGCGGGCTATCTGGACCTTGTCGTTTTCCAGATAGCTGGTAAATTCAATGATTTCCATCCGGTCGCGCAGGGCGGGAGGAATGGTGTCCAGAGAGTTCGCTGTGGTGATGAACATCACCTCCGAAAGATCGAAGGGCAGGCTCAGATAGTTATCCACAAAGC
>CAXYWN010000076.1:0-8922 GCA_964292625.1 uncultured bacterium | reverse complement strand
GCTGCTTTTGGATGGTAGATGAGAGATGCTGATCTTCGATACCCCAGAGACCGATGCTGGTCTTGATGGGTGCTTGCACTTGAGTTTCTCGCAAACCAAGCCGGATACAGCGGCCTATTATCGCTTTGGTGGGCTCATTAACCAGTGCTGCGACCTATCTCCCAACTGGTTATTGATGATACCCATAAGCTTATCTATGGAGTCCCTGTTGAGCTTCTCGGCACGTGGCATGTCACTCATCATCTGGCTGGCAAGCCTGGCGTCACCCTTAAACGGGTAAAGTTAGATCACGAGAGGTCTGCGCTGGTACTCGAACCCCTCGATTTAGACTTCAAACCTCTTATCTTGGACGGAGATCAGACGAGCGAGGTTTTTCTGATCGGCACACTCGCTGTCCAATTGCAGCTTTGCGGTAACGAGCTAAACTGCTGAGAATCAAGAATATCCGAAACTAGTCTAAAAACAGCGCCCATTTGCAGAAATGGTGATCAAAAACGTCCATAAAAGTCCAAACGTCGGTGTGACACAGTCTGAAAACAGTCCGTCATATATCCCCACCCCATAAGCCTTTATCCCCACTTGTCACAGCGACGCCCATTTGCAGTTTTGGGTGACTCTTTACAGCCGGCTCGGAGGGTGATTGAAAGCAGATCCTTGATGCCACCATCTCGCGCCTTCCTTGGCTCTGCCTCCTGCGCCACGCACTCATTCCCCCAATACCACCCGTAGGAGCTTCGGGAAGTCTTCGGCAAGTTGGCAGGAAGTGCAGGGGCCAGAAGCAAGGGCGGAAACTGGCCGATTATTTGATGAACAAGCCTTTTACGGTTCTGATTTCACTGCCAACGCTCAGGCGGATGAAAAAAACTCCGCTGTCGCGCAGGCCAAGTGATAAGGGATCGAGATTAAGTTCGTTGTAGCCGGCGCTCAGGACCCTTTGCAGTTCTGTCAGTTTCTGTCCTTTGGCGTTGTAGATGGATATCTGCGCCGTTGTTTGCTCTTTGGGGACAGCGAAGGACAGTTTCACGGAAGCTGAGAAAGGATTGGGGACAAGGCGTGGCGAAAGTTCCGCGGCGGGCAGAGCGGCATCGTCAACGCTGACGATGAGCATTAAAACCGTATTGGAGGGCTCGGAATAGTGATCCCCGTAGCGGGCTTGGACATAGAACTCATAGCTGTCGCCGCTGAGTCCGCTGACAGTGTGGGTGAGGATTTCCCCGGCGTTCAGCGGAACAAGTTCGTTGTTCATGAAAAGGCAATATTCGTCGGGCAGGACATACGGCGATGGCGGTTGCCAGTTCAGCACGATGCTGTTGGGCGGCAGCAGTTCGGCAAAAAGATTCCGCGGCGGTAGATACTGCGCGCCGAGGCTGCCATTGCCATTGATCCGCATGGCGAAAATATCCATAGCGGAAAACCCCTGTTCCCAGACCAGAACGGACCATGCGTCGGGATGGAGGGCATAATCGAAGTGATATTTCTCTCCCGGGCTGGTGGCGATGGCGATGCTATTTTGCAGCCAGGCGGGATCGCCGGAAGCCTTCCAGCAGGAGGCATAGAGGACGTCATCTCCGTATGTATAGAGCAAAACAGCGCCTTGGGGGACATAATAGGCGCCGATCGGGGTGGCCTCCGCCGCGCCGATGGCGATGATGGCGGGGCCGACATCGCCCCAGATCCGGTTTCCGGAGAATCCGAGCAACTGTCTGGCGAGTCCAACGTTGTTCTGATCGGCGTCCGTGACCCGGTAGAAAACGTAGATCTGTTGATTGACCGCATCCACAGCGACTTTAGGGGAATACTGCTGATTGACGGGATCGACGCTCACCAAGGCGCCATTGGCCGGCATCGAGACATTGCCCGCGGTGGTTACCCGCTGGCAATAAACATCGTTATCCATATTCATATAGCGATCGTCATACCAGGCCAGAACTGCTCCGCCGGAGCCGTCGGATTCGAAGGGGATGAGCTGTTGCCAGGCAGCGATGCCGCCGGCGTCGGTGATGAGCGTATTCCAGAGTTGAGTGCCTTCCGGAGCGTATTTGGCAACGTAGATGTGGCGGTTTGGCGACCAGAAGGGGCCAGTGTCTTGATAGTATTTGAGGAGAATGTCATTGTCGTCGCTTGAGATGATCTGCGGCCAGTTGTAGCTGCCTTCTGCAGGAGAGATAATCAGGCCGTTTTCACCCCAAAGCTTCTGTCCCGTGGCGTTAAGGCGATTGATTACAATGCTGGTCGCCGCGTCCAAGCGCTGCCAGGCAAAATAGCTGCTGTTATCTCCGAAGCAAAAACAAACGGGCGACATATTGCTGAAATCGGTGCTGGTATCTGCGGAAAGGGCGATGCCGTCCAGACCCCAGAGGAATTCCTCCGTGGGGCTGATCTTGTAAGCCACAACGTTGTTCACGCCGGCTGTGCGGATATCCTGAAAGACAATGACGGCGTTGCCATCCGCGTCCACGTCCAGATCATATTCCGTGAGCCAGGTCATCTGGGCGTGGCTGCTTACCAGCAAGCCTTCAGAATTTGTCCAAATCGGGTTTCCGTGTATGTCGAGCAGATTGAGGCGCAGCTTGTAGCTGCCGTCGCCATTGTCAAATCGGCAAATATAGGTATTTCCCTGGGGCGCAATCGCCACCTTTGGCAACACCTGTTCTCCGGCAAATCCGGCGATGAGATTGGGCGCGGCGGGATCAACGCTCCATTCAGCAAACAGACCTGCAGCAAAACAGCAGGCAATGATGATGAGAACAATATGTTTCATTATACACCTCGCTTGAACGTGATTTACTGATTTTTGCATCGGGCTTAATTTGGTCAAGCTTTTTATCGGGAATCCGCGTTTCTGCTCAGGAGAAAATGACCCGTCAGCTTTTCAAGCAGCATCTCAAGCTGCCTGGGCATATGGCTAAAATGAGTTTCGCTAAATCCCGGGAGCCCGCACAGGATCAACCGAAGAGCCAGTCGAGTCGCTTCACCGCCAGGGGATATAATTCTGTCTTTTCAAGCGCGAGCAACTCCGCCAGAACGTCGTATAAGGCAGGACTGGCAAGGCTTTTGCCGATGAGCAGCTCTTCACCCTGCCATGCGGTGGAAAGGATGATCCGCTTGAGGTCATAACTTTTGGAGCGGGTGGGGGTGCTTTTTGTGAAGATATGAGTTTCAGAAACTGAAAATTCCTTGAGGCTTTCCCGCACATGCGCGTTCATATCAGAGGAAATCCCTTTGAGGCTGATGATCTCGCCGGTGGGCAACTCGCCTTTGGCAGAGAGCGGTTCGCTTTTGATAAAACGCAGATTCGGAATGCCTCGCGCGCCGAACGCCTCCGCGATTTGCTGCTCTTCGTAGTGCTGATAAAAAGAGATATCGCAGAATTCGCTGACGCTTTCCACTCCCAGCGGCAGAGGCGGACAGAGGCTCACCTTGGGATGAGGCGAAAAACCTTGGGTGAAAACGGTTTCCAGCGGCATTTGTCCGATCAGGCGAAAAAGCATCCGCATCCAATCCAGATGCGAGATGAAGCGCAGGATGCCCTCTTTGGCATACCAGAGGCGATAGCGGTATTGGATTTGGTTTGGGAGGGGCTTGATCTCTGTCCTGTCAATCTTTGGAGCGCCTGCTTCGGGCTGCTCCGCGGAAGCTTTAACGGTTTGGATTGCAGGAGTGCAAACTCCGCATTGGGCGCAGATCTCACGGCAATCGGGCGTGGTTTCGGCGCGGCTGGCGTTGTCCCATTCCCGCGCCAGAAATTCCTTGGTGACGCCTGTATCGATGAAATCCCAAGGCAACCTGTCACCCGGATCCTTTCCGGCCAGATATGCTTCCGGCGAGAGGCCTTGTTCCGCGAAAGCCTGCTGCCAGAGGGAATAGTCGAAACATTCGTTCCAGCCGTCGAACCGGGCGCCCGCCTGCCAGGCAGAATAAATCACATCGCCCCCGCGCTCGTCCCCCCGGGAAAAGACGGCTTCCAGCAGGGAGGTCTCGATTGTGTGGTATTTCACGCGAATGTTGCGTTGGCGGCCGAAAGCCTGCTTCACTTTCAGGCAGCGGCGCAGCAGCTCTTCGCGGGACAGCATCGGCGCCCACTGAAAAGGCGTGAAAGCCTTAGGCACAAAAGGCGAGAGGCTAACGCTGATCTGCAGGCCTTTGCCGAGGGAGGCAATCCTGGAAGTGAGGGCGATGATGCCGTCAATATCTTCTTCCGTCTCCTGCGGCAGGCCCACCATAAAATAGAGTTTTATCTTCTGCCAGCCGAGGTCCAGGGCGATTTGCACACCGGAGAGGATCTCTTCCTCCGAAAGGTTTTTGTTGATTACATCGCGCAAACGTTGCGAGCCGGCTTCTGGGGCGATCGTGAGGCCTTCCCGGCCCAGTTCCCGCATCAGTTCCACCGTTTCGGTATCGAGGGCGTCCACGCGCAGCGAGGGCATCGAGATGTGAGTCCTGTTGGTATCCACTGCCGCCAGCAAGCCCGCCAGAAGGTCCTTCACGCGGCTGTAATCGCTGCTGGATAGGGAAAGCAGTCCAGCCTCATCCCAGCCCGTAAGCGCTATCTCCTGCAGGATCTCGTCGCGGACGGCGCTGGCCTCACGTTCCCGCACGGGACGGTAGAAATAGCCCGCGTGACAAAATCTGCAGCCGCGGGAGCAACCGCGCATTATCTCGGATACGCAGCGGTTGTGGGTGGCAAGCTGCCAGGAAAGCAATTGCGGACTGTGGAGCATACTGCCTTCCGAAAACGATGAAAACTTACGTGAGACGATCTTTTGGCCGCTATGATGAGCGGGAACGTAGCAGCCGTCTATCAAGGCGAGGGCGCTCAGACGCTCCTCCCTATCCAGATGCTGCTGAAAGACTTGCGCGATCTCTTTGATGCCTTCTTCCGCCTCGCCGAGAAAGAAAACGTCGATGAAGCGGACAAGCGGCAAAGGATTGGTGGCGCAGGGGCCTCCCGCCATCACGATGGGGTGTTTTCCGCCTCGATCTGCGCAAAGCACGGGGATACCAGCCAGGGAAAGAGTTTCCGGGATGTTCGAATAGGTGAGTTCACTCTGCAGGGTGATGCCTATGAGGTCGAAATCTGCCATAGGCCGGCGGCTTTCGAGGCCGAAGAGTGGCAATCCTTCGCGCCGCATGATGCCGATCATATCCAGCCAGGGCAGATAGGCGCGGTCGGCCATCACGCCGTCGAGGCGGTTGACGATGGAATAGAGAATTTTGAGGCCCAGATGCGAAACTCCGAGTTCATAGACGTCGGGATAGACGAAGCAGAAATTCACATCCTGCCAGGCTTTGCGGACCGCGTTCAGCTCGTGGTCGATGTAGCGCGAAGGTTTGTCAACGAGCGGGAGCCAGGATTCGAAGGAAACTTCTTGCATGGCTTACAAAGACCGGATGCGGACGTTCACCTGGTGCTTGTCCCCCCAGCGGATGAGGGATTTACAGGCGGGATTGTCCTGCAGGTGTTTGTGAACGGTTGTGGCGGCGCTGGAGAGGTCCTCCAGGGTATCCTCATAGCGGCATTCCTGCAGGTAAAAGCGGTCTCCGGGACGCAGCAGTTCCTGGATGCGGGCGATGTCCTGCCAGTCGAAGAGACGTCCAAAAAAGGTGGTGCGAAACTCGAATTCCCGGCCGCTGTCGCGCAGAATATCCATACTGCGGAGGACGTCTTCAACAGGCACGTTGGAGCGCGAGATCAGGCGATAAAGATCCGGCGGAGCCTTCACATCCATCGCCCAGTAATCCACCAGTTCCAGATCGCAGAGGCTTTGCAACAGCTCCGGATGCGAGCCGTTGGTATCGATCTTCACCAGGAAGCCCATAAATTTCAGCTTTTTCACAAAGCCGATGAGGTCTGGCTGGAGGGTGGGTTCGCCGCCAGAGATCACCACAGCTCCCAGCTTGCCCCGCCTCCGCCGCAGAAAATCCAGCACCCGTCCCGTCGCCAGCGGATTCTCGAAGCGCGCGGGGTCCACCAGTTCCGGATTGTGGCAATAGGGGCAGCGAAAATTGCAGCCTTGGGTAAAGATAATCGCGGCCAGTTGGCCGGGGTAATCGAGCAGAGAGAATTTCTGGATGCCGCCGATCTTCATAGCGATGGCTCAGAGAACGTTATGCCTGGCCGATTTGGAGGCCTTGGGACAGCTGTGCTTGGCGGTATCGAAAGTGGTGCGCAGCTTGAATTCCGCCTTTTTGCCTTCGTTCCATTGCGAAACAGGGCGCAGGTAGCCAACGATGCGGGAAAAAACCTCCGTCTGCTTTTGACAGAGCGGGCAGGTGGGCTGTTCTCCGACCAGATAGCCATGTTGAGGGCAAATGCTGAAGGTGGGCGAAAAAGTGAAATAGGGCAGGCGGTAGTTGTTGCAGATGGTGCGCACCAGCTTGCGGATGCTTTCCCAGTGTTCCATGCGCTCTCCGCCGAAGATGTGCAAAACCGTTCCGCCGGTGTATTTCGTCTGCAGTTCGTCCTGCATATCCAGCACCTCGAAGATGTCGTCGGAATAGTTCACCGGGAGTTGCGAGCTGTTGGTGTAAAAAGGTGTGTCGGAGTCGCTATTGGCGCTGAGGATATCCGGATGGAACTTCCAGTCGAGGATGGCCAGGCGGTAGCTGGTGCCTTCAGCCGGCGTGGCTTCAAGGTTGTAGTTGCATTCCGTCTCTTCCTGGAAACTCACCAGGCGCTCGCGCAGGTAGTCCATCACTTTCAGCGCGAAAGCGTGTCCCTCAGGGCTGCCGAGGTTTTTCCCCAGATGGTTCAGACAGGCTTCGTTCATGCCGATGATGCCGATGGTGGAAAAGTGATTTTTCCAATACTGCATAAAGTGTTCGTAGATGTTTTTGAGGTAGAAGCGGGTGTAGGGATACAGCCCGTTCAGCGTGTAGCGTTCCAACATTTTGCGCTTGATTTCGAGGCTGTTTTTGGCTATCTGCAGGTTTTCTTCCAGCAGCGCGTAAAACTCATCTTCGCTGTGAGCCCGGTAGCCGATGCGGGGCAGGTTCAGCGTAACCACGCCGATGGAGCCCGTGAGCGGATTGGCGCCGAAGAGGCCTCCCCCTCGCGCTTGCAGCTTGCGTGTGTCCAGACGCAGCCGGCAGCACATCGAGCGGGCGTCGTCGGGATCGAGATCGGAATTCACAAAGTTGGAAAAATAGGGAATGCCATATTTAGCGGTCGCTTCCCAGAGGTAGTTCAGTTTCGGATCGTCCCAGTCAAAATCCTTGGTGATGTTGTAAGTGGGTATCGGAAAGGTGAATACGCGTCCCTTGGCGTCGCCTTCGATCATCACCTCGAGGAAGGCCTTGTTCAGCATGTCCATTTCGATCTGAAACTCGCCGTAGCTCTCCTTTTGCGGAGTTCCCCCGATGATCACGGGCGTGTCCTTATAGATTTTGGGCGTCAGCAGGTCCAGCGTGATGTTGGTGAAAGGTGTCTGAAATCCCACACGCGTAGGTACATTGATATTGAAGATGAACTCCTGCAAGGCCTGCTTCACCTCTTCGTAGCCCAAACCGTCATAGCGGATGAAGGGCGCCAGCAGGGTGTCGAAATTTGAAAAAGCCTGCGCTCCGGCCGCCTCGCCTTGCAAGGTGTAAAAGAAATTAACGATCTGCCCCAGAGCGCTGCGGAAATGCCTCGCGGGAGAGCTTTCCACCTTGCCTTCAGCGCCGCAAAAACCCGTCACAAGGAGGTCCATCAGGTCCCAGCCGACGCAATAGACGGAAAGCTGGCCCAGGTCGTGGATGTGGATGTCTCCCTCGAGGTGAGCGCGGCGGATCTCCGGCGGGTATATCTTATTCAGCCAGTAGGTTTTGCTGATTTCGCTGGCGATATAGTTGTTCAGCCCCTGCAGCGAATAGGCCATGTTCGAATTTTCGTTCACCTGCCAGTCGAGCTTTTCCAGATATTGGTCGATCAACTGCACTCCACCGGTGGAAAACATATCGCGGATGCGGGCATGCTGATCGCGGTAGATGATATAGGCTTTTGCCGATTTCTTGTAAGGAGAGGCCAACAGCACCTCTTCAACGATGTCCTGAATGCGCTCCACCTCAGGAATTGTGGCATCTATAATCTGCGCCGCGAGATTCACCACCCGGGCAGTTAAAACCTCGGCCGCCTCAGCGTCAAATTCGCCGCTGGCCTCGCCTGCCTTCTGGATCGCTCGGACGATCTTTTGCTTATCAAAACTGACAATGTTGCCGTTGCGTTTCCGTATCCTGGAAAACATCACAACCTCCCTTGCATTACATATCAATAATCCGTTAGCGTGCAGTGAGTTAGAAAATTACGATCTACTTTAACGATAGCCGCGCCAACGCTGTGACACACACTAAAATAAGAACTTATCATTTCTGTCAAGGGAAACTTGCGACTATTTTTTGTTTTATTTGAATACCCTCATTGGCCCCTGCGTAGGGATGCCGGTATGCCTCCCAATAGCAGCCAGATATGCTGTCGGAAATTGGAAAAAACAAAAAATTAACCAGGCTCCGAATAGGAAAACTCTCTGCTTCGCGATAAGCACAAAAGGCTGTGAAATAGTTTCTCGCTGTGGGACAGCAAGTTAGCGAGCGGCTTCACAAGGCTTCACAAGGCCTGTGAAGGCGCTTTGGTCATATAGCACAAGCACTTACAGAGCGACTTCACAAATTCACAGCTACTCCTCTATAGACCGGATGGTGTTGCCTCCTTACTCCACAGCAAGCCAAACCCTCTGTGAAAGAGCTTCTCGCTGTGGCACAGTAAGTTACAGAGTGGCCTAAAGCGCTTTAATATGGCTTGTGAAGGCACTTACGCTATATGCAGCAGTTACTTACAGAGCGAATTCACATAATTTATGGTACCCCTCTATAGACCTGGAAAACTGCAAGTGCTACAAGAGACTATAACTATATAACTACATATATTATATATATTTACATAGT
>CAXYWN010000075.1:0-8941 GCA_964292625.1 uncultured bacterium | reverse complement strand
TAGTAGGGTGCTAACAACCACAAGCGCAGAACCTTGGGAAGTCCTTTCTGCGAGTTTACCAGCTTTCTTACGCATTCTCCGGCAATACTTTATCATCCACCAGGGTCACAGTATATACTTTAGTATTGACTCCAAACTGCTCTGCAGCAGAATGGCATCAGAAACCAATCTTGCAGCCATAAGGATATAGTCAATGGCAAAGTTTCTGTATGGAGTTTACAATGAATAAACCGACTATCGGACAACGCCTTAGTTTAGTGATCAAGGCAATGCGTCTCAAGGATTACCAGTTTGCCACCAAGTATGGCATCTCTCGTGCTTCGCTTTCCCGATACAAGTTAAACGAGAGATATCCCGATCCTGAGTTCCTGGAAGCCCTCTCTAAGGATAACATCAACATCCACTGGCTCTTTACTGGAAACGGCTCAATGAATGTCAGAGACGAGTTTCAAGAGCTTATCCAGTCTAATCATACCAATAACAAAGCAAGTTCATCAAACCCTGCTATTATCTCGCCAGTCCTGCAGTCTATTAATGAACAAGACTTCGATCCATCCCAATCAATCACCTTTCCCATAGTAGGAGAGATCGCTGCCGGACATCCCTTGGAGATCAGAGACGAGTGGAGTCAGATGGGGCAGATTCAGTTACCGGTCTCAATGCTCCCCGGCAACCCCAAGCAATACACTGTCTTTCAAGTAAATGGACAGAGTATGGAGCCTGTGATCCAGCATCAGGACATAGTAGTCATTAAGAGCAATCAGAACTGGGAAGATGCAGACGATAAAATTGCAGTTGTAAGGACTGACGATGGTCTTACCATCAAGAAGGTGCAGATCGACCACCACGGGCAACAGATTATCCTCCAACCATTTAATATAGACTATCCGGTTCTTGTTTTAGACTCAGATTGGAATTACGGAGCTTTCCTGATCGGCACAATCGCACTCCAGTTGCGCTTTTTCTAATTTCAAAGTTCCGATTTTCCAACTGCTCTTTCCAAAGCCTGTCCAAACGCCGTCCTAATTTGCAGTAAAACTGTCACAAACCAGTCCAAAAACGTCCAAACATGCGCTTGGACATTTCCAAAGCCAGTCCTATGCAACTAACCACCAATCAAAGCCTTATCCCCACTTTCCCCTTGTGTCACTTCGTGCAGCTTTGGGTGTCAGTTTATAAGAATTAGCCGTCAGCAGGCATGTGACATGGTGTCAAACACGGAGGGGTCTCGCACTCAGGTTTCAAGTTCCTTGAACAGTTGGCAAGTCTGCCGGCGGAATATCGCCTGTCCAGCCAGAGCCGCTCCCAGAATGGTTGACAGCAGCCCGGGAATAAGGCTGGCCAGGATGTCTTTCAGTCTAAGTTCCGTATAAACGATATCTTCTGTCATCAGCGTGGTATTGCGGGCAAAAACGCTCATATCCAGCCCATGCAGATTGAAATACCAACTGCCCGCCACTCCCAGCAAGATTCCTGCCAATGAACCCACAACGCCGATGAATACGGCTTCCAGGATGAGGGTCCCAAAAAGGTGGTGTTTAGATTCACCCACAGCCAGACGAACGCCAAATTCTCCATAGCGGCGAATGCCGTTCATCAGGCCAGAATTCCACAGCACGATGCTCAGAATGAGGATGAAGACGAAACTCATGATCCCAAAGATGCTGTCCATCATGGAGATTAGGAAGCCCAAATCGTTTTGGTCGCTCATGGCCAGCATCACCGGCGCGGATTCGTCGTCAGCTTTGCTAAATTGGGCGTTGAAGCTGTCGCGGATTTCTGTCACTCTGACCCTGTCGAATTCGCCGTCGTCAAGAAAGGCCAAAACCTCTGCAGCCCCGCCCGGCATATCCAGCATGGTGCGTATGTCCGAAATATCCGCAATTACGGCACCCCGATCAAGAGCCTCAATCCCAAACCTCAACGTACCGCAGACCGTGAATCCAGCCGCTGCCATCGCGCCATGAACGTCTGATCCGACCAGGGTTATCGGGTCTCCCAGTTGCAGGTTCAGACGTTTGCAAGCTTTGTCGCTGATTAATATCTCACCGGGCCGGGTGGGTATATTCCCGCTGGCGAGGCCTTTGTCCAGGCCCATCCGTTTGCGTTCCGCATCTGAAGAAAAGAGGTCGATGGCAAAGCCGGTGATCTCGCCTTGTTCGCGTGTTTTGCCCGCTCTGTCAGGGACATTAAGCAAAGCGCCGAAATGGATCCGCTGGGCCCAGACCAACTCGGGATAGGCACGTTTCCAATCCTCCAAGTCCGCCCGCAGATCCATGAAACCCAGATCATAAGGTTTCTGGCTGCTCAGATCCGCGTAGGCACGGGTAACAACCTTCAGATGCCCGGTTTCAAAGCCGGCATTCTGGCGGATGAAGCTGCCCATATAACCCTGTACCAGGGCTTGAAAAAAAACGATGATAAAAACACCCGTACTTACGATCAGCAGGGGAAAAAGGTAACGGTGGCGGTCCCGGAACATACCTTTGACCAGAAACTTAAGCATTCAGCCTCCCCCTCAAGGTCGCCACCGTATTCATCGAGACGATCTTACGCGCCGGCAGCCAACTCACAAAAGCTGTGAGGATGAACATCAGCGCCAGCGTGCCTAAAATCAGGGGCAGGGGATAGACAAATTTCAGCGGTTCGCTGAAGCCTGCCAGGCCAAAATCATTTCCTCCGGGAAGCTTAAAGCCACTCACGGCAAAGTAATAGAACAGAGGAAAGCCCAGCACCAGGGTCATTCCGATTGCTCCAATCATATAGAGCGCGCCTTCGAGCGTGAACATCCGGGTGATCTGAGTTTTGGTCATCCCCAAGGCGGAAAGCATGCCGATCTCCTTGCGCCGTTTGAAGATGGCCAGGGCCTGAGTGTCAAAAATCGCCAGCATCGCCAAAAAGATCATCAGCACAAACAGCATGGATTGACCCACCGCCTTGGTCTTTACCATCTCGTTGAGGTCCGCAAAATACTCTTTTTCCGTGAGTAATTCGTATTGCGGTGCCGAAACCGCATACAGGGATTTGTCCCTGAGCACCAGCATGGTTGCCACGTCCGGAAGCAAACGCACTTCCTGCAGCGCATTGAGGTCGATCCACACGGTTCCGTTATCCAACGAGGGAACCGGGCAATTCATCACCTCGCTCACCTGAAGGTCGATGATGTTGAAAGCGTCGGTGCTGTCCTGGACCCGCAGGGTGAAAACATCGCCAGTTGCGAGATTGGTTGCCTTGGCCATGTTTTTGCCGATCAAGGCTGGGGTGAGGCCCTCAGTTCCGCCGGCCAGTGAGGAGGACGGCAGCTTCAGCAACTGTTGTCCGGCTGGAATTCCCTTGACCATGGTATTCAGCTGACGCCCACCGGGATAGATCACGCCGGGAGCGTAGAGGATGGGGACCACATCCCCAGTTTCCACATGGGGCCGGAATTCTGTCGGAATGGGAGAGTAACTCTTTTCCCAGGAAAAGGCATCGTAAGGATCATAGTTCTCCGAGCGCAGGATTCCGGAGGCAAATTCCCATTGCTGTTGCTGAGTTTTAGACAGCACCAGCCAACTATACCACATTGCCTCCATCCAGATCAGGCCGATCAGCACGGCAGCGATGATGAAGATGTTGATCAGGCTGCGCCAGCCGTTACCAATTATGTTTCTAAGCGCCAGTTTGAAAATCATCTGAAACCACCTCACCGTCGATGAGACGGATCACCCTGCGCATATATTTGATCACCTTTTCATCGTGCGTGGCAAAGATGAAAGAGGTTTTCAGCTCGGAGTTGATGTTTTTCATCGTTTCCAGGATATGCAGGGAGTTCTCGGTATCCAAATTGGCCGTAGGCTCGTCAGCGAGGACCAGGGAGGGTTTTTTCACCATGGCCCGGGCTATTGCCACCCGCTGGCACTGTCCCCCGGATAGCTGGGCCGGGCGGCTATTGATTTTATCGGTGAGTCCCACCCATTCTAGGGCGTCCATCACCATTTTATCGCGCTTTTGGCTGTTTATTTTCAAAAGCAACAGAGGAAACTCCACATTCTCAAAGACATTGTAAACAGGTAGCAGGTTCTAAGTCTGGAAGATAAAGCCCAAATGGCGGCTACGCAGATCGCTGGACTGTTTTTGGCTGAGCTGGCTGACCTTGTAGCCTAGAACCTCTACCTCGCCGGAGCTGGGAGTATCCAGTGACCCTATCACATTAAGCAGTGTGGTTTTACCGCTTCCGCTGGGGCCAACGATGCCGGCAAAATCACCCTTGGCGAAATCCAGATTGACATTCTTCAGGGCCAGAAACTCCCCTTCCCCGGTGGGAAAGGACTTGCACATTTCAGTGATGGTCACGATTTTTTCTGCCATACTTCCTTCATTTCTCGTGATTGATTACTAAACTTCTGAATGACCTGCATCTATTGCTCCGGCGCAGGATTGCCGCGTCTCATAAACCGTGAGATCAGGCCCTGGTAACTGTTCAAAAGCTGATCCATAAAGCTCGGTTCGGCCATTCCTGCCAGGCTCTTTTTTGCCGCTTGATAGCCGAAATCGTAGAAGCCCTGGACGTCGAAGAGGTCGAACATGTTTTTCCGATTATCATGGGCGTCGATAAAGAGGTCCGGCGGCTTTTGCAGCAGCGCCTGAATTGACACAAAACCCTGGTTTTGCAGGATTGATTGGATCACCACCTCATGCGCGCGGTATTCTTTATCATTGAGTGGCAGGGCTGGCTTCCCGATCCGCTCCGCTTCCTGGGATACCGGCGGCAAAACGTTCACCGCGATGGTGATATCGCCCGGAACCATATCGCCAAAAGCAACCGGCAGAGGATGTTCGACGCCTCCATCCACAAACAGGTAGCCATCGATATCATAGGGCAAAAAGAGCAGCGGAAGTGAAGATGAAGCCCGCAGGGCTCCAGTCAGGGGTCCTCTGTCGATCAGGATGGTTTTGCTGAGGTAGAGGTCGTAGGCCACGGCCACAAAGGGCAGGGGCAGTTCTTCGATATTCGCCGGGCCGATCCATTTGGCAAGGAGGTTCATCACCCTATTTTTGTTGTGTAGGCTCTTGAACAGATTCAGAGAGGGTTTCAGCGGCCGGATGGGCACCCAGCCAGGATTGAAAACCAAGGCGGATTTGCTGTCGAGGGCCAATTCCAATATCTCGGAAGGTTTCTTGCCGAGGGCGTAGAGGCCGCCGACGATGGCGCCCATTGAGGTTCCAACTATCCCGGTAATTTCAAATTCCTCTTCCAAGGCTTGCAAAACACCGATGTGGGCAAGTCCGAAGGCGGCGCCGCCACCCAGGATCAGTTTGGCTTTCTTTTTCATAAATGCAAGGTAATTGTGCTGGTGATAACTGTCAATTTAATTCCGTTATGCTCTTCCCAAAAAAGAGCGGGACAATCCCAAAAGGACAGTCCCGCATTAAGCTAAAGGCGCTTAGCCAATTATTCTGCGGAAGCGGGCTCGGAGAATGTCCGGGAACCCAGCTCTCTGTCCAGCATAAAGATGCCGTGCATGTTGTCGCCAATCATTTCCAGCCGGTGCACGATGCTGTCAACGCTGGCCTCTTCCTCGACCTGTTCGTCCACGTACCATTGCAGAAAGCCTTTGCTGGCATGGTCGTTTTCGGCGATGGCAATGTCCATCAGTTCGTTGATGCTTTTGGTGATAAAACGCTCGTGATCGAGAGCTCCCTTAAAGGCCTTGAGCGGATTGTCGAAATCCACTTCCGGTTTCCCGATGGCCAGAAGTTCCACCTTTCCGCCGCGTTCGATCAGATAATCGAAGAACTTCATCGCGTGGAAGTGTTCTTCCTGGCTTTGAGCTTTCATCCAGTTGGCCATTCCGTCCAGGTTTTCGTGGGCGAGCCAAGCCTGCATTGAGGTATAGAGGTACTCGGAAAAGAGTTCCTTGTTGATTTGTTCGTTGATGGCTTTTTGAAGGGTTTTGCTAATCATTTTAGTCTCCTGTATCTGTTTATTTTATTGTTCTTTGCCGTAGGAACTGAATGCCAAGTGTTGCCTCATATATTAATGGGTGTTGGCTAAGATATCCTACTAATAAAGTATATGTTCATTATGCCGCTCTGTCAACAAAAACTTTCCCGCCTACATCTGAAAAGCACTTCAAACAAAAGAGGCCGTCACTATTATGGCAGCCTCAATTACTGTTAATGTGTGCAGATTAGATTCTCAGCTAGCGTTCCAAATCAGTCTCTATTTGGCCAAAACGGCCTTCACGGTCTTGGTTTGAGAACCGGTTCTCAGGCGTATTAGGTAGATTCCAGCGGCCAAATCAGTTCCCCGGTCATCCTTGCCATCCCAGGTCAATTGATGAGTCCCGGAGGCTTTATTCGCGTTCAGCAAAGTGCGTACTTTCTGACCCTTCAGGTTATAAACCGAAATCTCTGCCTGCCCAGCAGCTTCGAGCTTGTAGCTGATGCCAGCAGTGGGGTTGAACGGATTTGGATACACTCCCAACCCGCCGATCACGGCTGGGATGACGGGATCATCCGCCGGGGTGATGCCGTCGTAGCCCATTTTGATCCGAAAACTGGGAATCAGGATACCCTGGTCGAAATCCAGTTCGAGCCCTGTTTCCCTAACCGGGATGCTGCCCACATAGGCATAGTGCTTCTCTCTGGATAGCCGCCAGTCTTGCTGGTAGCTTATTTCGTAAGTCTCGATCATATCCAGACGGTTTTCATCCCCATAATGATAAATATCCTGGTATCGTTCGTACCAAACACTTCCATCCGGGGCCGCATGATATGTTCTGTCCTCAAGCAACATACTCGGCAAAACGCCTGTGACAAACCTGTCGAAGATGGGAAAACCAAATTCCAGCGTACGCATATAGGACGCGTGGGTGGTTTGGTCATCGTTATGGTAAACATAGTTGTGGCGAGTCGATTGTACCCATTTTCTGCCCATCGTGGATTCCACGATCACAGCCGGGCGGCTGGCAGCATCCCAAGTATAATCAAATTTCCTCAGATAAGGGGTAAGACTCCCCCAAAAATAGGAAATCTCCAACACGCTTTCCAAAATATTAGTGTTGGGCGCGTAGCTGCAATGCAGCTGCCAAAAGGGTTGAAACACCCCATCCACCAACCGCTCGTAACGCACAGCCTGTAAGCGGTTGTCTGCATACCAATAATGGACCTCTCCGAATGTGGTCCAATTGTCGCCTTCAGGATTTGCCAGTACCGCGTGCAGAGGCCGGCCGTCGGGGCGATAGTCGATTAACGCCCGGGAAGAAGTTTCCCACTGGCTGTTTTGTGCGTTCCACACCTGATTATAAATACAGCAAATCTGCCCCAGGTCGTTGTACTCAGCGGTCATCCCCGCATAATTCACCCAGCCGTCATCATAATCTTGATACTGTATGCTGTTCATATCTGTAGCACGTGAGGAGGAACTCAGCGCCGATTTTGGCGAAGGGTCAAAGCTTGGGCGGAGAAAATATGATTCCGTCTGAATCCCTGCCAGCGCCGCAGCAAAGCAGACAAGCAGCACCGCGATATTTAGCGTCTTGTACATCTGGGTCTCCCTTAAGGTGGGTTGCGCCGATCTTTTACCCCGGCTGACACCTTTAAAGATAGTTTAAAATACCCAAATCATTTGTCAAGTATTATTTTATGATGATTTATGCAAGTATTGCGGATATCTCTCAGGAAGTGGCGATAATAACCATCATCCTCTGCTATCATAGGCAATGTTCAGCCATTATGCAGGCACTAATTGACATTAGTCAAGCATTGGGGCGGCGAGACAGATGGTCAGCGCTTTAGGCCACTTTCCCATCAAGCGGCACGCCCTCGCCGCTGTCCGGAATATCAGATGCTTCTGATCACTTTTGGCAGATAGGACAGAAAAAAGTCCCGCGTCCGCCCTGCTTGATTTTATGTACCTTGTGCCCTTTGGGGCAGGCGTCTTTTTGATAGATTTGGAGGAAATTCTGGAACTCGCCGGTTTTGTCGTCCACCCTCCTGAAATCCGAAATTGAGGTGCCGTTCTTGGCGATGGCCTCACTCAGCACGATTTTGGTTTCTGCCGCCAGTTTTTTCAGCTTGGTCAGGGAGAGTTTTCCCGCTGGAGTTTCCGGATGGATTTTTGACCGGTAGAGGATTTCGCAGGCGTAGATATTACCCAGTCCGGCGATTAGTTTCTGGTCCAGCAGAGCGTTCTTGATCGGGACTTTGCGTCCTTTGAGAATATCGAGCAAATAGTTGCCGTCAAATTCCGAGGAAAGCGGCTCGATGCCCAGTTTCGGGATAAATCTGCTCAAATTTTCCGTTCTGCAGAGCACAATCTTGCCGAAGGTGCGGATGTCGATGAAATGGAGTTTCTCCCGGCCGGAAAGCAGGAAGCAGGCCCGCTCGTGGGTGGACTGTTCCTTCATTGCTTTATCCGAGACCAGTTTTCCCGTCATGCGCAGATGAATTATCACGCTGATTCCGCCAGCCAAATGTAAAATCATGTATTTACCCCGGCGTTCGTGGGATAGAAACTTGGCGGGAAAAACCTTCTCCGGCAATTCCGGGTCATAGACCACCGTGCCTGGATAAAAACAATCCAGGCCCTGTATATCTTTGCCCTTCAGCTCTTTTACCACTCCATCTAAAACTGTTTGGACTTCCGGTAGCTCTGGCATATATCTCTCCTAATTGAAGCTTTTGTTAGTGTAGATATTCTAATGCCGGAACAGCGGTGCAGCCAATACAAAAGTCTTTGGAAAGCAAAATCGCGCGTTTCAACCAGAATATAATATATATTTGCCGTTGGAAATGAACGGCTATTATCGGCTTTTTTGATCATCACTTTCGTTCTGTGATCTTGGCTGGCGTCAGCGGAATTTCGACGGATTTCGGCACGTTTCGACTACTTTCACAGATCCTCTTTAAACGTCTTTTTCTAGCTTGGCCCCCGTTATCACTACGGTATCAATAC
>CAXYWN010000074.1:0-8981 GCA_964292625.1 uncultured bacterium | reverse complement strand
TGGTTAATTCAGTCACCTTCAAAGTATCGGTGATTGCATACTTTTTGGAATAAAGCGAATAGCCCCCCACCAAGCGGGTGCGGTCGATGAATGGCAGATAGCGGCCCAGTCGCACACTGGCACCCCGGGTGTAAATCTTGTAGTAAAACGAGCTCCAGTCCTTTGTCGTGTAATATAAAGAGCTGCCGAGCAGAATATCGCTGTCCATCAGATTGGGATTGGTGAAGCTGAACTGGAAATCCTGAGTCTTGCCGCCAAATTCCCAAACCAGGCTGCTCGACCAGTTGTTGCCCATGATGTTGTTCATCGAAAGCGAAAGCTGCCCCACAAAACCGTCTTGGCTGTTGTAGCCAACGCCGCCGTTGGCAGAACCGCTGGATTTATCGATCACGTCGATCTGCAGGTCGATGTCTCCTTCAGCGTTGATGGGAGTATAGTCCAGGCGGATGTCCGGCTCGAAAAAGCCCAGGTTGTAGATATTTTGCTGGCTGCGGATCACCTGGCTCTGCCGGAAATAATCTCCCGGCGCAATATCCAGTTCCCGCAGCAGCACCTTGTCCTTGGTGCGTTTGTTGCCGGTGATGTGGATCTGGCGGATGCGGGCGCGAGCGCCTTCTGTAACTTTCAGAACCACGGTCAGCGTACTTTCTGCCCTTTGGAGGTCTTGCGCGATCTCGGTATAGATAAAGCCCTCATCGTAATAGAGGGAATATACTTTTGCCAGTTGAGCGTCGAATTTGGTCTGGTCAAAAGGTTCATCCTGTTTCAGGGTAAAGGTTTCGAGGATCTTTTCCGTGGTGAAATGATCATTTCCGCTCACAGAGACCCCGGAGAAGGTGTATCTTTTGCTTTCTATGATGCTGATCACGAGTTCCTGGTGGCGATCGCCGACGGGAATCAGTTCATAAGGTCCCACCCGTACATCTATATAGCCATTTTTCTTGTAAAAATCGGCCAGTTTGATCAGGTCCTGGTCAAATTTGTCCTGTTCGAAACGCCCGGAACGAAAGAGGTTCGCTGGCTTCGTCTTCATCCTTTTCAAGAGAGTCTTGTCGTCAAAATTTTCATTACCCACAAAAGTAACCGCTTTGATGGCCATCCGTTTGCCTTCTGACACACTCACTTTCACCCGGACCTTGCCTTCCTCGTCGAGTTCTTCGCTCAAAGCGACCTGGGCGCTGCTGGAGCCTTTGCTGTTGTATTCAGTGGTGAGTTTGTTCACCAGCTCGTATTTTTGAAATTCATTCCAGAAAGAGCCGGCGCGAACGGTGATCAGTTCGTCCAGACGTTCCTTTTTCACCGCCTTCATCCCATCATATTCGATGAAAGACAGCACCGGGTTTTCCACCACCTGGAAGATCAGGTTCACTCCTGTCCGGTATGGTTCCGTGAAGACCCGGATGTCTGAAAACATCCGCATCTTGTATAGTTGCCGGATCGAACGCGCCACTTCTTCCGGGTCCAGCGCATCGCCCGTCCGCAAAGTGATAGCCGTTGTCACCATCTGGGGCGAAACCGCTTTGTTTCCCCGCACGATGATTTCATATATCGTTTCGCCTGCCGCGAATAGGCTGACCGTGCTGATCAACACCATCAGGCAGAGCAATAGGAGTCTCTTGAAAATATGCATATCTCCTCCCTTGAGAGTTGACGCCTATTTCTGGCAAGGCCGCTTTTTAGTAAAGAGTTTTCTTTTGCGGCACACCTTTCTGACCCTTGTCCAGTGTCATCAGAAGATATTTACAGCTTTGGAAACTATATTGCATAAAACTATTAAGTAAAAGCCAAAACCAACCCCTTTGGGAGGATAAAGATGAAATTCAGGCCGATCTTGCTTGCCGTTTTAGCCCTCGCGCTGGCCGTCTGTGCCTGGGCGGAGCCCGCTGCTTTACGCAAACCTTGGGATTCCAATCCCAGCCGCGCTTATGAGTCCCGCGCCGATTCGCTCACCGGTTTTGATGTCCAGTCCTATGAAATCACCCTGAACATCAACCATGCCGCGCATCAGATCAGCGGAAACGTATATGCCACCGTCCTCGCTGAAGAAAACCTGAGTTCCATACCCTACAACCTGGTGGGCCTGAATGTAATTTCCGTGCTGGTAAACGACGAGCTTGCCCCCTACACCCACTCGAACGGAATCATCAATATCAGCCTTAACATCAGCGCCGGCGAGACTTTCACCACCCAGGTCTTCTACTCCGGGACGCCCCAGCTTTCCGGTCCGCCTTACAACATAGGCATGATTTTCTCCACCAATACGGTTTTCACCGTCTCCGATCCCGACGCCGCCCGCTATTGGTGGCCATGTTACGATCACGTTTGGGACAAAGCAATAGTCCATCTGCGCATCACTTTGCGCAGCGACTGGAAAGTGGCGGCCAACGGCATCCGCGAATTGGTCGTGGACAATGGCAACGGCACCTCCACCACTTTCTGGCACGGCCAGCATCCCATGACCACCTATCTTGCTTGCATCACATGCGGTCCGTATGTGGAAATCAATCAAAGCGCGGGAGACGTGCCCATCCAGAATTTCGTGATGCCAAACCAATACAACAACGCCCTGGTGGACCTGGCCAACCTGCCTGCCATGATCGATTTCTATTCCCAGATTTTCGGACCCTATCCTTTCGAGAAATACGGCAACGCGGTGGTGAGCATGAGCACCTACGGCGCTATGGAGCACCAGACCATGACCACCCTGGGAAATTACATCATCACCGGCACCGGCGCCTATGAACTGGTAATTGCCCACGAACTGGCGCACCAATGGTTCGGCGACGCTGTTTCCTTCCTCACGTTTGCCGATGTCTGGCTGTCCGAGGGCTTCGCCACCTATTCCGAGCACCTTTGGGTGGACAAAACCCAGGGCTGGCAGGCCGCCTGCAATTACGTCGCCTCCAGCTACCATCAATACTATCTCAATTGGGAAGGCTCCTCTCCCCAAATCATCTACGATCCAGCCTTCAACAGCTATTTTGCCCCGCCTTCCTATGAAAAAGCCGCCTCCGTACTCCACATGCTGCGCCTCAAGCTCGGCAATGACCAATTCTTCCAGCTCCTGCAAACCTGGTTCGCCACCTATAAACACGGAAACGTTGTCACCGCTGAATTTCAGGCGATGGCAGAGGACATCAGCGGACAGGATTTGGGCCAGTTTTTCAGCCAGTGGATTTTCAGCGCCGGAATTCCCAGCCTCGAATACAGCGTCTGGAGCAACCCGGCCAGCAATTCTCCGCTGAAAATAATCGCCAAAACCATCTCGAACACCGCCACACCTTTCCATGTTGAAGTCCCTTTCCGCTTTCAGGATGGCGCCTACAGCGATTCCCTCCTCGTGGAGGCCAGTCCCACCGGCCACGACAACTTTTTCATCCCCAGTCTCACGACGGACGCTGTGTTGACACCCAATTTCAACAACTGGGCCCTGCTGCGCGGCATCACAGAACTCAAGCCTGTCCTCGCCGAATGTCTGCCCTCAAACGATTCTGTGCTGCTGGCCTGGGATCCCTTCCAGGATAACAGCAGCCTGAATTACAACGTTTATCAGCGGCCCCTGGGATCGGATGACTGGCTGCTGCTCAATTATGAGCCTCTGAACGCTCATAGTTACGTGGATGCAAACGCCAAAAACGGCGCCACCTACCAATATGCCATCGCGGCAGTCGATCCGGGCGGTTGGGTCAGTGAACTTTCCCTTCCACTGTCCGCCACCCCGGTGCCTTTCAGCTTTGCCGAAAATTTCCTCGTGGTGGATGAAACCCGCGATGGCAACGGCGCCAACATCAACCCCAGTGACGCTATGGTTGACGATTTCTACGCCGCCGCCCTCTCCCCCATCCAGTTCACGGAATGGGATGTTGCCAGCCAGGGCCTGCCCCCGCTGGATGTTCTGGGCCAATACCGTCTGGTAATCTGGCATGCGGACGACTTTTCCCAAAACCTGCTTATCGACCATCTGAACACCCTCGGCGGCTATCTCTTCGGCGGCGGGAAGGTGATCCTCTCCGGTTGGAAAACTTCCTCCGTGCTGTCGGATCATTTCCTCAACCGCTTCGGCGGAAACATCGACCTCATCTATGATAATTCGCCCAGCCTGATCAGCGCGCAATCCGCCCAGTATCCAGAACTCACCGTCGATCCGGATAAGCTGGTCTCCCCCTGGAACGGCATGCTGCCATACATCTACACTTTCAACGGCGCCGCTGATCCCATCTACACGGCAAACATGAATCCCTCCGCGGCCGGAAACGGAGCTTGTGCCGCCCTGCGCCGTTCAGATCCCGCCAGCGGCAGCGTCTTCATCTTCTTTGGCTTTCCACTTTATTTTATGCAGCCCGCCGGAGTCCGCGCCTTCCTCCAGAGCGTCATTCCTGAATTGATCGATCTCACCCCAAACGACGATCCCGCCATTCCGCCTCTGGCAGCTTCTCTGGAGATTTCTCCCAATCCTTTCCGCGCTTTCGCCCGCTTCCGGGTTTCTCTTCCGGATAAGGGACCTCTGCGCCTCACCGTCTTCAACCTCCGCGGCCAGGCTGTCCGCCGTATCTGGGACGCAGAAAAAAGCTCCGGTATTCACAATTTCGATTTTGATGGACGCGACGATCGGGGAACCCCGCTCGCCAACGGAATCTATATCCTCAGAATGGAATCTGCGGGAAAATCTCTCAGCCGGAAGCTAAGTTTGATAAAATAGCAGAGAGTTGTTCCGCCCCTACGTTGTGATTGAAGTCTGCAGAACAACAAATTAGGCCCAACGGTCATTTCTGACTTTTGGGCTTTTTCTGCCTTATTTTTGCCCAATTAAGAGGGTCAAGAGAGAAAAAGGATGGCTCTCTTTGAAATCGAGTGGATAAGAGCATAGAGCCGAGCTGCTTAGTCCCTTGCTTCTGGCCCTTCCGCTTCCTATTCGCTCCCCGGACACCACCCGTGGCAGCCAGGGGAAGTGTGCGGGAATCTATCCAGGAGCGAGTGAGCCAGGCTCAAGGGATGGACAAGATTTGTGCTATTCCGGCAGACTTACCCGCTTAGCTTGCCAGCGAGCCGAGTTTAACTATAAGCTCAGATCAGCCTTTTCATTGCGCCGGTGGACATGTCGTAATGAATCAGTTCGACTCCCGCCTCGGACAGCAATTCTTCCGCCAGCTCATCGGGATATTTATCGGCGATAAAGACTGTGCGAACCTCGGCGTTGATGAGCATCTTGGCGCAGATGCTGCAGGGTTGGTGAGTACAGTAAAGAGTTGCTCCGCGTGTGCTGGAGCCGTTCAGGCCGGCTTGGATAATGGCGTTCTGTTCAGCGTGCAGACCGCGACAGAGTTCGTGCATCTGGCCGGAGGGAACATTGTTCGCTTCACGCAGGCAGCCGGTTTCAGAGCAATGCCTCACGCCCTTGGGACTGCCGTTGTAGCCGGTGGAGAGGATTTGGTTGTCCTTCACCAAAACAGCCCCCACATGCCGGCGCAGACAAGTGCTGCGCGAGGAGGCCAGAACCGCCATCTGCATGAAATATCTCTGCCAGGTTGGCCGATTTTTCATATCTCTTCCTTGATTCAGATTTGTGTTCAGATTTTCGCTGGAGCGGCTTTTTGTCAAGCGGCTTTTCTTTGGAGATTCAGGAAACGCTGAAAAAAAACTTGCCAATCCGGGCTCTATTATTATATTGACTATTATTTCGTATAATAGTTTGCGAATTAATAGTAAGAAAAGGAGTAAGCTAATGTCCAAGCCAAAAATGGTGGCGCTGGGTTTTCTGAACCGGGCGCCCATGTACGGATATCAGATCGGGCATCTGACCGAGCAAATCGGACTGCCTGTCTGGGCCGGGCTCAGGCTGCCTTCGATTTATAAAGCCCTGCGGGACCTGGATGCCACCAAACACATATTTGGAGAGCAGGTTACGGAAGGGAACAATCCAACCCGCACGGTGTTTCACATCAACGACAAAGGCCGCAAATACCTGGCTGAGATGGTGCGCCAAAACCTGAGCTCGCCCCAGACCTCGGCCCAGGATTGGTGGCTGACCCTGTCCTTCGCCTGGCAATGCGTGAACTGGGAATTTCTGGCTGAGGCCATCCGGCAGCGGCTGGATAACCTTAAAAAGAGTAAGAGCGAGGCCATCAACAGCAAATGCCAGGGTCTGATGGAAGAGGGGAAATTGCCCTTTGTGCACGGCCACATAATGAACCTGGGACTCCGCCATCACCAGATGGAAGCAAAGACCCTCAAAGATCTTCTGGCCGATGTCCTCACAAACGCTGATAACGATTTTTTCCTCTCTAAAGGAGTGTAATTTGAAACGCTTTATGATTTTGACTGCCCTGCTGGCGGTCTGTATCCTGGGAGCTCAAAGCACCGGGAGCCTCAGCCTGGAAGAGGCGCGGGAACTGGCTTTGAATAATAACAGCAGTTACCAGGCAAAACTCTCCGAAGCGGAAGCGGCAAGGTGGAGCACGAAAGCTTCTCTGAGCAGCTTTTTGCCGACCCTGAGTTTGGACGGAAGATGGCTGTATATGGAGCCGGCGACCACGGTCAACATGGGAGGAACATTTGTTCCCCTGAACCATGATATCCGCAGCTTTGGCTTTTCGCTTTCCCAACCCATCTTTATGGGCGGCAGGATTTGGCAGGGTTACCAAATCTCCAAACTCTCGCAGGAGATGGCCGAAACCGGACTGGATGCCCAAAAACTGGGCTTGCTGACGGAGGTGAACAACCTCTATCTGGCCTTGCTCCAAACCCAGGACCTGCAAAAGATCTCGGATATGGATCGCCAATCTGCCGAACTGAATCAGCAGATCGCGCAGCTCAAATTTGACAACGGCCTGCTTTCCACCGCCGATTTTCTGCGCTTTAAAAGCCAGCTCGCCTCCAAGGAAGTGACGCTGCTGCAATCCAGAACCGCCATGCAACTTGCGCAAATAAACCTGCGCAACTTTCTGGGCCTGGATTATCTGCCCACGGTCAGGGACTTCCCCGACAGCGACAACGATCCACTCCTGCTGGTGCTTGACGCCTACGACACCCGGGCCGCGCAGTATCTGACAGCCGCCGCCCTCGCGGAAGGTCAAAGCAAGAACAGCTCGCTGCAAATCCTGGAAAACAGCGTGGAGATTTCCCGCCGCAGTTACGAACTCAGCAAGGGTTCCTTTATGCCCACAGTGATGCTGATCGGCAGCAGCGACTTCTCGGAAAACGGGATAGACCGCTATAAATTTAAAAACTCCAACCAGATTATCCTCAACGCGTCGATCCCTTTGCTGCCGCAACTGGGCAACTACGCCAACATGCAGAAAGCCAAGTTTAACTACCGCAAAGTCCAGCTGGAAGCCAAAACCGCCACCGACGGGATTTTGCTGGGAACCGAAGCTGCCGTCCTGAATCTGGTGAGCGCCGCCAAACAAGTGCGCGCCGCCAAACTGGCGCTGGATTACACGCGCCAGAGCTTTGAGCAGTTGCAGCAACGGTTCAAAATGGACCTCATTTCCTCCAAGGACCTTCTGGACGCGGAGCTGATGCTTTCAGCCGCCCGGATTTCCTATTCCAACGCCATCTACAATTATTATAAAGCCCGCGTCAGCCTGATGCAGATATTGGGCATCACCGACGCCGCAGAGCTCGATAAAATGATTTTAACGGGAGTAAATAAATGAATAAACAGATCTTGATTTTAACCCTGGCCATCTTGCTGACCCTGACGGCCTGTGGAAAGAAAAAGGGACCCGCCACCGATACAGCGGAAGACATTCAGCCGGTGACGGTTGAAGAACTGACCCTGAGGCAGCTCGACGATTACATCACCGTGTCCGGCAAGCTGGAAGGCGCCACCAATGTGACCATGAGCAGCGAAGCCACCGGGCTGGTATTGCAGATCACCAAAAAACTCGGCGACCGCGTCAGCCGCGGCGAAAGCCTTGGCAGAATCGACAATCAAGCGTATCAGGACCGTTTGGCTCAGGCAGAAGGCGGACTTGCCTCCGCGCAGGCAAATCTGGACACCGCTCAACGCAATCTGAACTACGCGGAGGCATCCCTGAAAAGCAAGCTGATCTCCCAGGTCGAATACAACAACGCCATGTCTGCCTTTAGAGGCGCCAAAGCGGTTTTGGACGGAGCCCGGGCAGGAATCGAACAGGCCCGCATGGCAGTTAACGGCTCCAAATTCATCGCCCCGGAATCCGGCATCATCTCCAATCTGAACATCGCGGCAGGGCAATTCATCGCGGCCGGAATGCCCGTCGCCACGATCGTTAACGACAGCCGGCTGGTGCTAAAAACAGGCGTGGGCGAAAGTCAGATTTCCAAGCTGAAAAAAGGCCAGAGCGCCGAGATTCGCTATCCCGGCTTGAGCGCTCCCATCTCCGCAACAGTCCGCGGTTTCGGGATCAGCCCTCTGCCCGGTTCAGCCACCTATCCGGTGGAGATAGAAATCGCCGGCACTCAGGGTCTGCTGCCCGGAATGGTGGTCAGCGCCAAGATCCTCACCGAGCGCTACAACGATTTGCTTTACTCCTCCCTCACCTATTTCTCCAACGAATTTGGCCGTACTTACGTTTATGTGATCGATGCCAAGAACATCGCCCGCAAGCGCGAAGTGACGCTGGGCCGCGTGATTGGCGAATATGTCCTGATCGAATCCGGCGTTGAACCCGGCGACATAATCGTGACCAGCGGAGCGGAGAACCTGGAGGAAGGCAGCAAAGTTGAGATTAGGAAGTAGGCGATGAAATTAGCTGAAACTGCGCTCAAATACTCGATCCTGATCAACCTCTTGGTGATCGCGATCGTGATTCTGGGAATCTTCTCAATTACCCGGATGCCCCGCGAGGAGTTTCCCGCCGTGGAATTTGGCCGCGTGGTGGTGGTGGACGGCGGGGAAAGAAGAGGAAAGACAGAGGGGAAGACAAGAACGCAAGCCTGGCGCAGACCCACGCGCCGCGAGGCGCGCCGGGGCCGAGGAAGCGTGGGTCGCAGTAATC
>CAXYWN010000073.1:0-9005 GCA_964292625.1 uncultured bacterium | reverse complement strand
GGTAACCAACCGGAATCAGCAAATAGGGTTTGGCCCCAGGATAAGGAGGAGCTTCCTCAATTTCATCAAGGTAAGCTCTGCCCGCGTCAGTTGGTTTGATAAAGAGCTGATCGTCGGCGATTAGCGCGATCATTTTGGTGCCGCAATAGATTCCGTATTCACCGAACATCTTACGGTCGTAAACATCTCCCGCGTTCAGGATTTGGCCGATAATGTAATCAGCGATTTCCTGGCGGGAGCCCATTCATACTCCGATATAAGCGGCAAGGAGCTTCAGGGTGCCGTCCACTGCCTGGGTGTGGGTGCGTTCGTAGCCGTGCGAGGCAAAGACGCCGGGTCCGATGAGGCCGTGTTTGATGTCATAACCGGCACGCAGCGCGCCTTCCACATCCGAACCGTAATAGGGATAAATGTCCACGGCATAGTTCAGCTTTTTGGCTTTGGCCAGGCGGATAAGATCGGTGGTCACGTCATAATCGTAGGGCCCTCCAGAGTCCTTGGCACAGATGGAAACCTTGTATTCATCTGTTTCCAGGTCTTCGCCCACGGCGCCCATATCCACGGAAATCATTTCCTGGGTGTCGTGTGGAAATCCGGACGCGGCGCCATGCCCCACCTCTTCGTAGGCAGTAAAAAGTAGGCTGACCTTGCGGCTTAGTCCCAGCTTGCCATCCTGCAACATTTTGGCCAGGCCCAGCAGGATGCCGGCGCTGGCTTTATCGTCGAGGTGGCGGCTCTTGATAAAACCGCTGGGAGTGAGAATCGTCCTGGCATCCAGGGAGATAAAATCACCTGCGGAAATGCTCAGCTTCTGGGTGTCTTTCTGGCTTTTGACGATCTCGTCCAACACAACTTCCATGGTGCTGTCGTCACGCTTGATGCTTCCCGCATCCTTGTTCACGTGAGCGGCGGGATTGCAGAGATAGACCGTTCCGCTGTATTGTTTGCCATCCCTGGTGTGGATCAGGACGTTTTCGTTTTCGATGTTGTTTTCCGGATAGCCTCCGATTTTGGTGAACCTCAGCCTGCCATTGGGCTTGATGGCACGGACCATGGCGCCGAGGGTGTCCACATGCGCGGCCAACACGAGGTCCCGGCCTTTTCCACCGAGGCAGCAAAGCACCGAACCTTTGTTGGTGAGGCTGGGTTTGAGGCCCAGGGATTTCAGCTCCTGCATCAGGTGTTCGCTGACTTTGGCTGTAAATCCCGATGGACTGGGAATGCGGCACAATGCGACAATCTTATCCACAGAACATTTGGTGTAATCCATTTTAAGAGGCCATACCTTTGGCGTTGCGGAGGGTGGTAAGCTTCAGCCCCATGCCCTGGATCTGGGTGATAAATTTTTGGAGTCCCTCCAGCTTGGCGCTGTTGTGGCAGTGGGAGATGATGATGATGGGTTCGCGACGCCCCTTGTACTTACTTAGGGAAGATATTTTTGCGGCAAGGGTTGCGTCGGAGATATCCGGAACGTCTAAAAAGATGTCCCGTTTGAGCGCGGGGTATCCAAGGCTGCGGGCCAATGAAGGAGCAGTGCTGGATCCGCTGGTATAGCTGTCCATGAAAAACAGGTTTTGGCTGTGGATTTCCCTGAGGACCAGTTCCATCGCGTCACGGTTGGCGGTAACGCCGCTTCCCATGTGGTTATTGGCTCCGATGGCCATGGGCAGTTGGGATTTGAAGGAGCTCAGCATCGCGGAGATCTCTTCCCGGGTGGAGCTGGTTTTGATGTATCTTTCTCCGGGATTGTCCTTGGGACCTGCCTGCATGGGTACATGGATGATCACTTCGTGACCGTACTGAGCGGCCACCTCGCCCGATCTTTTAGTGGCGGGAAGATCGGGAAGAACGGCAAAAACCACCTGGGAAGGCAGTTTGGCAAAGCCATCAAGGAGAGCGGTGCTCTGGCCGAAGTCGTCCACGATGATAACGATATCCGGCATATCCTTGGAATCTGACCAGGCGTACTCAAACTTGTCCAGAGGCAGCTTTTTATCCGCGTCTTTCTTGGGTTTATCCTTGGCTTTTTTGTCCGCGACCTTGCTGCTGTCTTTGGCAGGGCTTTCTGCAATATCTTTTTCAGGAAGCGCTTTGCCTCTTTCGATCACGGTTCCGTTGTCGGCCACAGCAGGTTTTTCCCGGTCGCAGGAAAATATAAAGACCAGCATCAGCAGGCTGGCGATGATCAGGATTGTTCGGGTGATTCTTTTGTCCATTCTATCTTATCTCCGATGATAATATTATGTTTGCCGGTCTGGCCGGCATTGATTTCCAGCACGTATCTGTAGATTCCGCCGGCGGAGATGCTCTGGGTGCTGAAGGGCTTGGTGCCGGACGCAATGTTCATAATCTGATTGTTTTCGTCAATGTAAATGATATCCAGGGGGATGTAGGTGTTTTTCATCCAAAATGAGGTGTCGGACAATCCCTGAGGATCGAAGAGCATGCCGCGGTTTTCCGCCATACTTTCCCGGTACATAAGACCCTGCATGTTGGTCTTGGGAGTGGCGGCAATTTCCACTTCGTAAGTGGCTTTCAGGGTTCCGTTCGGAGCGCTCACGGTCAAGAGCGCATCCTGGCGGAATTCCGTGCCGGTCTGCGTTTGAGGCAGGGATTCCGAATCCTTCTTGCGGCAGGCGCTTAGGCCGACGCAGAGCAGGGGGAATATTATGTATATAAGGATCTTTCGCATCACTGACTACTTGAGCAGGATCATCCTGCGGGTTTGGCTGTCGTTTCCGCTCACCAGTTTGCAGAGGTAGATGCCGCTGCCAAGAGACTTGCCCTTATCGTCCAGACTGTCCCAAAGCACTTGGTTTTGGCCCCTCGGGAAAATCCCTGCTGCCAGGGCTCTTACCAATTGGCCTCTGGAATTGAAGATATCCAGCCGGGCAAGCTGCTCCGCGGGCAGGGAAAAAGTGATGCGCGTGGAAGGATTGAAGGGGTTGGGATAGTTTTGCTGCAGGCCGAAAACCGCTGCCGGAGCAATTTCATCCTCCACGGCTGTATTGGAAGGTAGAGGCAGTACGCCGGACTGGCCATTCACATTGTAAACCAGATCGATGCTGGCCAGAGCAGTTGCATAATTAAAAAGGAAGGACATCTCCTGTCCGGTCCCCCTGCTAACGTAGGCGAATTTCAGCAAGACCGGATTATAGGCATATAACCCATGTAATGGAGGACTTGGAATTGCCTGGATTTCAAGTTGTTGGAAGCCGTCCAGAGGCAGCAACTGCCAGTCGATGCATCTCAAAGCGCCAGCTGGAGTCGTTGTCACAGAATATTGCAGATACGGATCAGCGCCAATGAACTCGGGAATTAGGGAAACCGCGGGCAGAACCGCCTCTTCCCCACTCTGGGCTTCAAAACGGTAAAGCGGGTCAATCAAATACTGGCAAAGCAAATAGGCGTCAACCGAATCCAAAACCAAGCTCATGTCAACATCCGCTGCCGCAACCCGTTCTGCCGTCCAGGGCAGGGGATCAATCTCTGGCAGAGGATCGAACCCCACATTGTGGTCCACGATCGCCTGAGCGTCTTTGAAAGTTATCAGCCGGTCACCGTCAACATCGCCGTAAATGATCTGGTCCGTGCCAATACCTGAGATGGTGATATCATCAAGATAGATGCCGTCGGCGTTCTGGGCCCAATCCGATTTCAAGGCGAAACGGATATAGATGCTCTGCCCGGCAAACTGTTCAAGGGAATAGCTGAGGGTTTGCCAATCGTCCTGCGTGCCGGTGATGCTGCCCAGGGTAGTCCAGGTTGACGTATTGGTCGAAGCCTGCACATGAACGAAATCATAACCATTTTCCAAGGCGTAAACGGTTTTGAAACTCAGCGCAGGTTCTGCTATATTTTGCAATGAAATAGGATTACTAAGGCGAAGTGTCCTAGTGGTGTTGTTAGCATAATTTCCTGAAGGAGAATCCGTTATAACGCTTAGTCCCTGATAGGTGACCGCGGCCCAGGGCCCGGAGGCAGTCCAGTTGGAGATACTTTCACATGAATCGTAAAAAGCCTGCTGCGCTTCAAGCACAACAAAGACCATCCGGTTGGCATTCGCTGTGAGCAGGAAATCCTGTTCGTAGATTGTCTGGCTGACGTTACTGAAGCTAATGTGGTATTGTCCCTCCGGGATGCCCGCAAACAAGAAACAGCCATCGGCATCGGCAATGGTCGTAGTCTCAGATCTTGCATTAAGGCTCACTGTCACACCCGGGACACCGAATCCATCCAGGTCGCGGACTTGTCCGATCAGGTCAACTAATTGGGCTTCGTCCAGAACGAAATTGTGTTCCACCGAGCCTGAGGCCGGAACGGTGATCTGCGCTGTCTGCGGCAGGTAACCTGGCGAGGAGGCGGTCACGGTGTAAGTTCCGGGGAGGAGCAGTCTGTGATAATCACCCAGATCCGGGTCGGTACGCATCACCTTGGCGTTACCATGCACTGTGATGTTGGCGGACAGCGGCGCTCCGTTCCCAGAGGTCACCAGGCCGTGAATGCCCCTGTGAACAAATTCCATATAGGAAAGCATTGATTCTTGGTTCTGAGCCCAAAAGGTTGGTAACTGCGAGGCCGGCGGCCATTTGTTGTTGCCTATCTCCATGGTGATTTCCATGCAGTCGGTGTCTCCGTAATTCCAATCCTGCATCGAGCCTGTAATCGCGTACCAGGCGGCACCGTTGGTGATGCCCTGGGGAAATTCCGTGCTGTTATACATCGGCGGATTGTTGATGGTATAGGTTAGGGCCGCCTGAATCAGCAGATCATTGTCCGGGGCAAGGGTGTAGGAGTAATCCCAAGGATAGTTTGCCACCAGCGCTCCGCCGTGGAAATTGGCCGAAAGCACGAAGTTGTGCTGACTGCTAAAGTCCATCATGGCGACGTTTTCCTGCGCCCAGGCGCTGCCGTCAGGGTGCTGATCTCCGCCGAACGGCATGGGATAATTGCGGTTGAGGTCGATTCCGTTGGCGTTGTAACGCTGTCCCAGCACAAAACCGTCCGGATTAAACATCGGGCAGATCCAGATCTCAGTGTTGTACACCAGGTCTGTGATGCGTGGATTTGTGCCATATTCCGAGGTTAGAAGCTGGATCAGGCGGATGCACATATCGTAGCCCACAACCTCGTCGCCGTGCATGGAAGAGCTGTATTTGAATTCCGGCTCAGCTTCCGCCAAGCTGGGATTGTCCGTGATCTTGAGAAAGTAAAGCGGCCGTCCCTGCACCGAAGTCCCGATCTGCTCGAGCTGGCAGATGTTGGGATACTGCGCGGCTGTATCCTGCATAAACTGGTTGTATTGGGTAATCGTGTAATAACTGTCTTTGGAGGCGTCTCTGGATTTGTCCTGATGCAGGCGCAGAGCGTTTTCAGGCGCCAGATCGGGCAGCTTTTCCGGCATGAAACCGTTATCCAGCAGGCGGGCAAATTCGCCGTCGTCGCGCACATACGCGATTATGGTGCCAGTGCTCCGGTTCACGTTGTCCACGCTGACATGCAGCGAATTGAGGATTTTCACATCCGCGTCCACGTTCCAGCTGCTGATTCGCACCGGATAGGCAAAAGCCAGGGTGCTCAGGAGGATGAGGAAGAGGACCAGAGAGTATCTTTTCATTTGTGTTTCCTTGATAATCTGATAACCGAGATACATGCAAATATTAAGCCTAATTTATCAAAAGGCCAGGCTAACAGCGGCACACGAGCCGCGATGCTTAATGCTGCTTCATTCCTGATCTGACATGGTTCACAAGCGTCCGTTGCGCTGCGCCTGGCCAAGCCAAACTTTCCGCCCTGCCTCTTTTGTCAATAGATTTCGATTTTTCCCTTGTCAAAAACACCCCCTCTGGAAATTGGCTATCAGGACTTTGTAAATGAAAACATATATTTTATCAGCCTTATTCATCCTGAGCCCGGCTCTTCTGAGTGCCGCCGCCTGGCTATGGGCATGTGGCTCCGGCTCTCAAGGTATGGAAGCTGCCTGGGACATCGATCCCTTTGCGTCCTTCTCAGACAAGATCTGGGTGGCCGGGGAATTCAGCGCTTGACTCACAATAAACTGAATAAATGAACCGAACTTTCTGGCGTCCCTTTCTGATCTTTGCCCTCGCGGCGGCTCTGTTGGCTGTTTTGGGCCCTTATATCCCGGCTTGGGACAATCCGGTTTTTCCGCTGAAGAAAATGGATTTGGCCCGTAACCTGAGCGACGAATTGCTTTCCGCGACTGCGGATACTACCGCTCAGAAGGAGCCGGAACCTCAGATCGCCAGCGAACTGCGCCCCCTAAAGGGTTTTTGGGATCAACTGGCCCTCTTGAAAGAAAGTCCCGCCGGTAGCCTGCGCATAGCCTATTTTGGCGATTCCATCATCGAAGGCGATCTCATTTCCGGCCAGCTACGCCAGCAATTGCAGCAGGAATACGGCGGCAGCGGAGTCGGCCTGGTGCCCATCGCGTCGATCGTGAGCGGTTTTCGCCAAACCATCCGCCACACTTTTTCCCGCAACTGGGAGACCCTTTCCTTTATGAACCGGGGCGCACAAAAGGACCCCTTGGGCATAATCGGCTACACTTTCATCCCACGGACCTACTATTACGAGGAAAGGGTAATCGAAACTCAGACCAAACCGGAGATTCTGGATTCCCTGGGCAATGTCCTCTCCCCCGCCCAAAAGGGCAAATCCGGCAAGGAAAGCCGCCGCATCAGTTTCAAAGGCCCCGCTTGGGTGGAATACAGCGGCAGTCAGTCTCCTGGCGGCGCCTCTGAATTCAGGAAAATCCGGCTCTTTTACAGTCATGCCTCCCCCAATTCCCGAGTCCAGGTTTCCTATAATGGCGAGGATTTCACCACTTTCAAGCTGCTGCCCTCGGATTCGCTGCTGGTCCTGAACCTGAGCCCTGCCGCCCCGGTCACTAAAATCCGGCTGCAGTTCGACCCCAATGACCCCATCCATCTCTACGGAGTTTCCTTCGACGAACCCGCAGGGATCCATGTGGATAATCTGTCGGTGCGCGGCTTTTCCGGAATGTATTTCAACGCCATTCCGGCTGATATTCTCAGCGCCTTTCAAGGCCAGCTGGGCTACGATCTGATCATCCTCCAATACGGCGAAAACGTTTCCAGTTCGGCAACCACGGATTACGGATTTTACAAAAGAGGGATGCTGGCAACGGTCCGCCATCTCCAGTCTGCCTTGCCCGGAGTCCCCATCCTGATCGTCAGCGCTCATGATCGCAGCATCAAAGTCAACGGCAGTTTTCAGACATCTCCGGACATTCCTCTTCTGGTGAACACCCAGGGTGAAATCGCCAGTGAATCTGGCTGCGCTTTCTGGAATCTTTTCGAGGCCATGGGCGGCCAGAATTCAATGCCCGGTTTCGTGAATGCCAGCCCTCCTTTGGCCGGTAAAGACTACACCCATTTTACCCGGGCGGGCGCCAACAAGATCGCCGGTATGCTGCACAAGCTGATCACAACAGGTAAGTAAGATGAAACGCGGATCGATCCTCCTGCTGCTGCTCTGCCTTTTGATGTGCGGATTTTCCAGCCATGAAGAACTGCCCATAGACATCGAGCATGAGTTGGAAACCCCGGAAGAGTTTTTCATCGAGGTGGACGCCCTGGAAGAATTTATCCAAAGTTACTACACCCTCCTGGATAACGAGGAATACCTGAACGGCTTCAAGTTCATCCGGCGCGATCGCAATTTTATTCCGGATTCCGCAGACCGCCTCGGCACGTTTCTTTACAAGCTGATGGAACTGCGGAGCGGCGTCCAGGAAAAGGTCACCATCTTCCAGTTTGGCGATTCGCATATCAAGCCTGGCTTCTTTTCCACCACTGCCCGCACCCAGTTGAGCAAGTATTTATGCTGTTCGGAAAGCGGGGGCTCCCCCACTCTGAACTACCAGTTCATGGGCGTCAACGGCGCTTCATTTTTGAACTCGCTGAACAATTCCGCCCTTTTCAATCGTTGCCGCGAACTGAGTCCCGACCTGATCGTTATCTCACTGGGTACCAACGATGCCCAGGGAAAATACGACGCGTCCCGCTTCCAAAGAGAGCTGAACGCCTTCATGAACAAACTTGGCGATTTTCAGGGTGACGCGCTAATCCTCTTCACTCTGCCGCCGGATTCCTACAAAAACGGACGCCACAACGCCGATATAGCCAAAGTTAGCGCCGAGATCAGAGATTATGCCGACGCTCATTCGCACGCATGTTGGGACCTCGGGGAAGTGATGGGCGGCCGGGGCTCGATCGGTAAATGGAAAGCGCAGGATTTCGCCTCCAGGGACTTCATTCATTTCAGTCCCAAAGGCTACATGCTGCAAGGATATCTTTTCTACGACGCCCTGATGCGGGCTTACAAAAGCTACGCGGAGTCACCCCGGTGATCCTCCAGAATTTTCTCTCTCTTTTGGCCTACGATCAGCAGAGTCCGCTGATTTTCAACAGCGGCTTCTTCTTCTTTTTCTTTATCGTTTTGATGCTCTTTTATCCGCTGGTGGTGGGCAAAATCCGCGTCCGCACCTGGTATCTGCTGCTGCTTTCGCTCTATTTCTATTACAAGACCAGCGGCGGATTCGTGCTGCTGCTGCTCTTCACCTCGGGAGTGAATTTCCTGCTCGGGTCGGCTATTCACAAGGCCAAAGGAAAGGGAGGCAGAAACGCACTGATGTGGCTGAGCGTGGCCTGGAACCTCGGCTCCCTGGGCTACTTCAAATACACCAATTTCATCATCGATACGATAAATCAAATCATGGGCGGAAACCTACCTGCGATGGACATCTTCCTGCCGGTCGGGATCTCGTTTTTCACCTTCCAGACCATGAGTTACACGCTGGATATCTATTTCCGCAAACTGGAGCCTATCCGCAATTTTGCCGATTTCACCTTCTTCGTCTCTTTTTTCCCTCAATTGGTGGCCGGGCCTATCCTGCGGGCGTCTGCGTTCATCCCCCAGATCAACAAAAAACTTTCCCTGTACAAGGAACAGATCGCCCA
>CAXYWN010000072.1:0-9108 GCA_964292625.1 uncultured bacterium | reverse complement strand
GCCCTTGCCGCCCTTGAAGCCCAAAAACACCGGATACATATGCCCCAAAATCACTGCCAGGGCGGGCAGTTGTAATACAAAACGTTCCAGCGGATGAGCGTGAATATATTGGTTCGCCAGACCCGGGACCGCGTTGTAGAGCAGCCATGCCACTGTCAGCCCCTTCAAAATGTCCAGGATCATAACGATGAGGCCTGTTTTCACGCCATATTGACGCAGGGCGTTGGTGGCGCCGATATTGCCGCTTCCGCCGGCGCGAATATCCTTTTTGTGGATAAGCTTTCCCGCCAAATAGCCAAAGGGGATGCTGCCGACCAGGTAAGCCGCCAGGCAAAGCAGTGTCCAGGCGATTATAAGAGTCAATTTTCCTCTTCGCCCTCTTTGCGGCCTCTAAAGATCAGTTTGATGCTAACTCCTTCGAAGGTAAACATTTCCCGGATCTGATTGTGCAGAAAGCGGCGGTAATTTTCGTTGACCAAGGCGGGCTGGTTGCAGAAAAAGACAAAGGTTGGCGGTTTCACAGCGGCCTGGGTGATGTAAAAAATCTTAACGTGCTTGCCGGTGCTGTGCGTGGGCGGACGGCGTTGTACCACGGTTTCCATAAAGCGGTTGAGTTCGCTGGTGGAGATGCGTTTTTCGCTTTCCTCCTCGATTGTAACCACAGTTTCCATAATCTTGTTGATACGCTGGCTGGTTTTAGCGGAAATGAAGAGCACGGGCGCGTATTGGAGAAAAGGCATCTTTTCATGCAGGTCGGCGATGAAATTGCCCGTGGTTTTGTTGTCCTTTTCCACCAGGTCCCATTTATTGAAGACCACCAGAACCTCTTTCATACGGCGTTTGGCATAGGAGGCGATCTTGACGTCCTGTTCGGAAAGCTCCTCGTCGGCGCTGATAACCAGCACCACCACGTCTGCCCTGTCCACCGCTTCGATGGTGCGCATCGTGCTGTAATACTCCACGCCGTAGGTTACCTTGGTTTTGCGGCGCAGGCCGGCGGTATCCACCAGAATATATTCCTTACTGTGATAGCGGAAGGTGCTGTCCACGGAGTCCCGTGTGGTGCCTGGAATCTCCGTAACGATCTGTTTTTCACTGCCCAGAAGCAGGTTCACAATCGAGGATTTGCCCACATTCGGTTTTCCGACCACAGCTACGCGGGTACTTGTTTCGCTGCTTTCCTCATAGGCGCCCTGGGTTTCCGGAATCATCGATAGCAATTCGTCCAGAAAGTTTCCGGTGTTGCGGCCCTGAGCGGCGGAAATGGGGAAGGGGTCGCCGAGCCCGAGTTGCAGAAAATCGTAGAGTTCCCATTCGAATTTTTCGTTGTCTGCCTTGTTCGCCACCAGCATCACCTTGTCGCGGTGTGGATAAAGCATTTTGGCGATGGCCTTGTCGATGTCTGTGGTGCCGGTCTGGGCGTCAACCATGAAGAGGATCAGGTCGGATTCGTCGATCGCGAGCAGCGCTTGGTGCCGGATCATTTTGTCCATGGCTTCACGGCTATCGAACACGATTCCCCCCGTGTCCACCAGTTTGAACAGTTTGCCGTTCCATTCAACGTCTTCATATTTGCGGTCGCGGGTGATACCCGCTTCCGGGTCAACAATAGCGGCGCGCTTTCTGCAAAGACGGTTGAAAAGTGTGGACTTGCCCACGTTTGGACGTCCCACTATGGATACTATGTATTTCCTCATTCAGTGATTTACTTCCCAGATGCTTTTGGCGTCAGTCTTTTAAGAGGGGGTATTTTGTCAATCCCATAATGGAATCTGATTCCTTTTATGGCGGGGCCTCGCCGGCGCTGGCTCAAAGGCCGATGATTGTGGCCATGGGAATGCTATCCAGGATGCCTTGTTTTTGCTTTTGCAAAGGCCGCTTGGTCAGGAGTCTGGAAACTGCCGGCAAAGCGCGCGACATTCTTGAATGGACCAGCCTCAAGCCCAGATTGCCTGCCACATAAGCGACCGAACCTTGGCCGAGTTGTTTGATAACAATGTAATCCCGGATCCGGACGCCTGGGCTGACCGTTATCTGTCTCTGCTTTCCTGGATTTAAGCCTACATTCCCTTACACGTGGCAATGTCCACGTTGCGGGTCTAAATCAATTATTGCAGACTGGGGGCTATTGTTTCAGGTTTGGCTCTTTTTCCGGGGACACATCTAGTTTAAGAACAGGAACCCAGATTTCAGCCAGGGATTCCTTCGAATTTCCTTTGAAACGCTCATCATAGCTTTCGAACCATTCCAGAGAGGCTGGTTTGTATTCCCCGGAAGACAGCCATTCGCCAAAGATATACTCGTAGGCCTTGCCTATCTCGTTGATGTCGCCAACATACTCGAACACTGCGAAATGGCCGCCCGGGACCTTGTGCAGTTGCAGATCTTTCGGCAACTCGATATTATCCTTCACCTCAAGGCCTACCAGGTAGTTGTGGCCTTGCATGGTTGTGGGATCATACTTTTCCCCGGGATAGTAGATGCCATAGCTGCGGTTTCCCACTGGCTCCGGAAGCTTGTCCTGGATGGAAAAGAACTTCGTCCAAATATCCATCATGGCATCTCCGCCCATGGCATCCTGAGCTTCCAGACCCATCACGATGAAGGCTTCACGTTCTTCAAACCGCATTTTCATCGGTTTCGCCACTTCTGTGGCTGTAATCTGCTGTGCCACAAGCGCCACTGCGAAAGCAGCCAGAATCAGCAACACGAAAACTAACTTTTTCATGATCACTCCAATCAATTATTTATTTGATGTCTTGCATCATATCGGCGTTTGACTCTGACGTCAAGGAATATTTTGAGCAATTCGTTTTTTAGGAGTGGATACTATTCCACAAGTCGTGGAAATTCCTCTGTTTTCCCAGTTCGCACACGGGTGTGGATGTCCGGTTTACTCTATGTATATGTGTTAGTTGCGTGGGGAGTCCCATAGCTTGGGATGGGTTTGGCAGGTGCGGGACATCGATGAAAGAGAAGGCAGGCAGGGTTAAAAAATTGGCTCTCTGTCAAATCGAGTGGATAAGATAAAAGAACAAACCTACTTAATACCTTGCTTCTGGGGCATTCGCTTCCGCCTTGTTCCCCCAAGACTTCCCGTGGCTCATTGGGGTGGTGTTCGGGAATCTATTCAGGAGCGAGTGAGCCAGGCTCAAGGGCGGATAAGATTGGCGATATTCAGGCAGAGTTATCCTCTTAGTTTGAGAGTAGGCCTAAAAAGTTAAAAGCAGCAATTCAAAAGACAAAAAAGAGGCCCCGTGTGGGACCTCTCATATTGGGTGGATAAATCGTTGGTTTATTTGACGATTATGAATTCGATACGGCGGTTTAGAGCGCGGCCTTCAGCGGTATCGTTGCTGGCAAGCGGCTTGTTTTCACCGAAGCCTTTGGTGCTGAGACGGGTGGCGGAAATACCGTTGGCGACCATGTAATCTTTGACCGCTTGGGCACGTTCCTGAGAAAGGGTGATGTTGTATTCGGGTGTGCCGACTTTGTCGGTGTGCCCCTGGATTTCCAGTTTCACGGTGGGATGCTTTTTCATCGCTTCGATGACTTCCTTGAGAACCACTTTGGCATCAGACGTAAGCCTTGAGCTGTCAAATTCGAACTGCACGCCGTCGAGGGTGAAGTCCTGTTCCATGCTAACTACGTTACGCAGTATGCGGCGCACGATTGCGGCGGCGCTGCCACTTTTTTTGCCGAAGGTATAACCGATGCCCACGTAAGGCATGATATGCATGTCCTTGAGCTCGAGAAATTTGCCATTGTCATCCCAGGTGTCAACTTTGTCGCTTACTGCATGGTCAAGCTGCACGCCGAGGTCCAGGTTGACATTCCATTTGGTCAAAAATGATACGCCAAGTCCGACTGTCGGGGCCAAGAAAACGATCTCGCCATCCAGCATATCATTCTCTACACTACCATGGTTCAGGCTGTCATTATCGACATACGCTGCGCCGATGCCGATCTGGGCAAAGGGAGCGATGCGTTGCAGGGCACCTTTTTTGAAATTGATCACCGCGCCCTTGGTGGGACGGAAGCGGGCTTGGATCTCCGCGCCGATAATTTGAGTCTTGTAGATGGGGTCACCCTTGGTCTCGATTACATCAAGATGGTTTGCTTGCAGAGTGGTGTAATAGGGATATATCCCCATGCTCACGTAATCTCTGAGCCAGGCTTCATAACCGAGTCCAGCCATGAAGTGGAGTTCATTTTCTGAGTTGTCTTTGTTGTAGTCGTTTAGGGGGAAGCTGGCGCCGATGCGCAGACCAACCGTTTGCTCAAGCGCAAACATGACCGGCGCGAAGGCCAGCAACACGATGACGAAGAACATAATCTTACTGATGGTTTTCATTCTTAACCTCTTTATTTTCTTATTTGAATGTTAAAAACAGATGTCCTCACACACGTCTATCTGTCAAGCAATATCTTTCAAACCGGCGGGTTTTATATCTCAATTTTTCCACACTCCATTGCTTCACAAGCTTTGGGCCGCACCTGAATAAATCGCGCCTAAACGACGTATATATTATTGTAAAAAGCGGATCTGAATTGGGGCGAAACCGGCATGGTCCACTAATGGACATAGGCCGGGATTTCTTTTCAATTGACAAGAAAGCGGCACTTTGATTTTCTTGCTTAAATACTAAATTAGGGACAGAATGCTTTAAATGAGACTATTTGAAACGCATGCCCATCTCGATCTGCCGGAGTTTGACGCCGACCGCGAGAACCTGATCCATAAATGTTTTGAAAGCGGGATCGGCTATATTATCAACATCGGTTTCAACAAAGAGACCTCGTTGAATTCGCTGGAACTGGCCAAAAAACATTTGCACATTTTTGCCACAGCGGGATTCCACCCCCACGATGCCGCGGAATTCGATGCGGAACTGATAAAACGCCTGGCTCGCGATAAGAATGTGTTGGCCATCGGCGAGATCGGACTGGACTTTTTCCGCAATTATTCGCCCTATCCACTCCAGCGTGAGGTCTTTCGCAATCAAGCCTACCTGGCTGTGGATTATGACAAACCTATCGTTGTGCACAACCGGGACGCGCATCAGGAATGCTACAAAATCCTCAAGGAAGCTAATGCCAAAGATGTGGTTTTCCACTGTTTTTCGGGCGACATCATCTTTGCCCAGCAGGTCTTGGACGAAGGCTGGATGATCTCTTTTACCGGCAACATCACCTATCCAAATTCAAATCTGGAAGATGTGATCCGGATGATGCCGATAGATCAGTTTATGATCGAAACCGACTGCCCCTATCTGACTCCGCATCCGCACCGGGGCAAGCGCAACAGCCCGCTTCATCTGCATCTGGTGGCGGAAAAAATCGCCGGGATCAGGGGCATCACGCCGCTCGAAGTGGCTGAAGCCTCGTTTGAGAACGCTTTCCGATTTTTCCGCATACCCCCCGACCCGGTGAGGCCAGTCTCCAAAAAAAGCGGCCCCAAGGGCGGAAAGTCCACCAAGACGGCCAAGCCGGCCAAGCCAGCCAAGCCCGCCGCCAAAGCCAAACCCAAAGACAAGAAAAAGGAAAAAGAATAAATTGAAAACCACATTTCTGCTACCGCTGCTTCTTCTGGCCTGCTTCCCGCTGCTGGCTGGCAACTCTGTGTTTGCCTTTGATGGCAACCCGATCCGTTACTACGGCAATGACATCTACAGCCTTGGCATGGGCGACACCGGCGCCAGCGACGTGTTTCGGATCAACTCTGGATATGGCAATCCCGCCCTGCACAATCTGAACAATCGCAGCCTTTTTTCCACCGGATTGATTCCCGGCTACAACTATTACAGCTCCAAAGATTCCACTGGCACCAAGAGTAACTACCTCGACAACTCGCTGGATTTCCCCTTTTTCAGCTTGAGCATACCTCTGAAGCAGCACCGTATGGGATTTCAGTTTAGTTCGCATTCTTCCGGGATGGTTGCCAACCAACGTGAGTTCTTGGTGATTGAAGAGCAGGACACCATGAAGGTGACCGAAAAGAACTCCATGGACCGCTACATCTACCGCGCGGACCTGATCTACAGCTTTGCCTGGGGACATAACAGCGTGGGCGTCAGCGGCAACTATTATTTTGGCCACGAGATCCGCAATTTCAAGCAGGATGCGGGTTTTGCAGCCTTTAACACCGAAGAGGAGATTGTGCGGGACTACAAGAACCCCGGCTTCACCGTCGGCTACATCCGGCATCAGGAAAGATTTGCAGTGGGCGCCTACTATAGCTTGGGCGTGAACATGAAAGGCGAGGAAATCCGCTCTTCGATTCACGAAACGGAGGAAGATTCTCTGTTTGTGTACGAATACAAGATTCCACCCGTCTATTCTGCCAGCGTGACGGTTTTGCCCTTTCCCGAATTCAAGCTGGCGGCCGATTTCCACTATGAACCCTGGAAACACATCGACCCCGCCACATATACCGATAGCTGGAAAGCATCCCTGGGATTGGCTTTCGAGCCAGCGGCCAAGGAAGACCGGAAGGGAATCATGAGCCTGCCGCTGCGCACGGGAGTTTCCTGGCGCCATCTGCCTTTCCAGGTGAACGACAACGGCATCGACGAACTGTCCCTGAGCTTGGGAGTGAGTCTGCCCCTGAAGGGCGAGGTGAACCGGATCGACGTCGGTTTTCAGTATAGCCGCCGGGGAAACCTTGATCAGAATGGCCTTTTAGATAACTCCTATCTGCTGATGTTCGGTTTCACGGGCTTCGATATTCTTTCCGCGGCACCCGACCGCTCAGCGCCACGGGAAATCCCTGAAAAGGCAGATCTGGAAGTATGGTAGAAGCACATTCGGACTCCGATCCCAACAGTCTTTTAAATCAAATTTGCGAGGCACGGGGCATAGATAAAACCGGGCTGGAAGCAGATATCGGCTCTCTGCCCGATGAGGCGCTGCTGGCCAATATTGCAGAAGTCGCGGAACGCATTAGCAGAGCGATGTTCGCCAATGAACCGACCGTGATCTTTGGCCACGACGACCCGGACGGGATCACCAGCACCTACATCCTCTATCAGTTTTTCAACGCCTGCGGATATCAAAAGCACAATTACTTTATTCCCAACCGCAATCTGCAAGCTCACGGTATCCAGACCGATTTTGTGGAATTCGTGCGCGAGGGCGGCTACAAGCTTGTGATCACTGTGGACAACGGCATATCCAGCTTTCAAGGAGTGGAGCGTCTCAACCAACTGGGCTGCGACGTCGTGATTACCGATCATCATCTGATCCAGCCGGAAACTCTGCCCCAAGCCTTTGCCATTCTCAATCCGCAACTGCCAGACTGTAAGTATCCTTTCAAAGCCCTGGCGGGAGTGGGCGTCGCCCTGATGCTGATCCGCTATCTGGGGCGTATTTTGGAACACCCGGTGCCGCTTTCCTCATACTTTTGGACTGCAGTGGGCTCAATCGCCGACAAAGTGCCGATGACTGGCCTGAACCGGATTATCGTGAGGCATGTGATCAAGCATTGGGATGAAATGAACGATCCCAGCGTGGATTTTCTGCTCCGCAACCACAAGCGCATCGAAAACGAGACCAACATCTTCACCTTTATGCAATACACCGCCCGGCTGATTGCCAACGGCCGTGAGGAAAACGGCCAGCATACCGCGATGCGCTTTTTGATCCAGATGGGCGATGCCAAAGCCGCTCTTTTCCAATCCATGGAAGCACAGCAAAAGAAGTGGGAAGGCGAATTGAATCACGTATTCACCTTCCTGGACAGCATTACTGCCGGTTTCGCCAGCAACGCCTTCATCTTTTTCGATGATGAGGGTGTGATTCCCTATCACCTGATGGGAACAGGCGCCACCTACGTTTTGGGTAAATTGGGGGTCCCCGCCATCCTGCTCAAACAGCACAACGGCGCTATCGTCTGCGAAGGCCGCTGTTCAGAGGGTTTCAACATGGTCGCGGCCTTTACCGCCTGCAAACAGCATCTAAAACAATACGGCGGGCACGTCAAGGCGGCTGGATTCACCATGGAGCCGGAGCAATATGACGCTTTTCTCGAATGCTACAACAACTATCTGACCGAGAATCTGAGCACCGAAACCCTCAAATTTGAAGATGAGCCGGACGCCTGCCTTGGCCTGGAACAGTTAAATGAGGAAAATTGGCAAGGGCTGGAACTGCTGCTTCCCTTTGGACAGCAGCATCTCGAACCCCGCATCCTGGTGAAAAACACCCAGCTGGAGGAAATCCAAAGAACATTTCTGTTTGAACATGGGAGTTGCCAGATTCCTTCTGGCAAGATCGGGGATGTTCTTTTGCATTGGAGAGCGCCCAAGCTGCTGAAGATTCTGTCTTTCAGTCCTACCGAAGTACCTGGTTGAGGCCCTGGCGGGAAAAAAGCGATGCTGCATCTTAAGGAAACGCTGCGCAAGAGTATCCACCTCGGTTCGTTGGTGATTCCGTTCGGCTATCGTTATGTGCTGCATTACAATCGCAAGCTGATGTTCTACATATTGCTCATGGCTTTTATCGTGATGCTGGTGACCGAGTTTTACCGCTTTTGGCAAAAAAGTTTCCGCAAGACCTTCTGGTGGATCTTTGGAGTGGTTCTGCGCAGACACGAGTTGCGAGATTTCACCGGAGCGACCTATCTGCTATTTTCCGCAATGATTTGCGTGGCCTTCTTTGAGCCGGAACTGGTGTTCTTTGCCATGTCTTTCCTGGCGGTGGGCGATACTTTCGCAGCCATGGTTGGCCTGAACTTTGGCAAGCGGAAGATCAACAACAGCAAGAAATCCCTGGAAGGCAGCTTGGCCTGCTTTGTGTCTTGTTTCATCTTTGCCCTGGCGTTCCGGCTGAACCCGGTGGTAGCCTTCATCGGAGCTTTGGCGGCCACCCTGGCTGAAATAAGCCGGCTGCCGGTGGATGACAACGTTGAAGTGCCGATCGTGTCTGCCCTGGCGATGAGCCTCGCCAAAATCTTCTTCTAAGAGGAGTCTAAATGTTATTATCCTTTGTGATACCGGTCTTAAACGAAGAGGATTCTCTGCGCCGGCTGACCTCAGAAATCATCGCCAACAGCCATCCCCACGACCATGAAATTATATTTATCGATGAGGGCAGCCGGGACGGAAGTTT
>CAXYWN010000071.1:0-9451 GCA_964292625.1 uncultured bacterium | reverse complement strand
GATAGTATTTTTTTAGAAAGTTATACTGCACGCGGGCCGCGGCTTCCTGTTCGCTGAGATAGAGGTTATTCATCAGATAGGCCCGATTTTCCATATCCCAGGGATACAGGGCTGCGATGCTGGCGAAGAAATCCGCGGCAGTTTTATGGTCTTTGAGCATATAGGCAGCGTAGGCGCCTTTGCCAAGCAGGAGCGTGTTTTCCGGATGCAGGCGGATCTGGGCCTGGCTGTGTTCCAAAACTTCTGTATAGCGGCCCAGGGCCAGCAGAGAATTCAAGCGGCCCAGTTGGGCGTCAAGACTGTCATGAAGTCTGATGGCGGCGTCATAAGCGGTGAGGGCATCGCCGTAATTTCCCTTGAGATATAGCAGCCAGGCGATGCGGAGTTGGTAAAATCCGTCTTTGGGCTCGGCAGTCTGCCGCTCACGCATGATGGCCAGGGCGGTGTCGTTATCCCCGCGGGCCTCGGCCTGGTAGGATTCGCTGATGCCGCGCTCGCCGAGCAGCGGCAGGGTCAAGAAAAGCAGGGAGAGGATGATTGCAATTGCTTTAGTCATTGGCGGTCTCCTGGTGGGGAGGGATTTTTTGCGCGTATAGCAAGATATTGCCGTTTTGCGCGAGTTCTATGGTTTTCAAGCCATCCCGGCGGGACATGCTGATCCGCGAATGGTGGCTGCGGACGGTGATGCCCAGCACTTTCAGGGTGGTCTCGCTGGTTTGGATGAGGTCTTTGTCCGCCTGAGTCAGTTTGGACAAGGTTCGCACCCGGATCGGTTGGAAAAAGGGGATCAGAAAGAGAGTCATGTTCTTCCAAAAGTCGTTCATAACAACCGAGAGGCTCGGCTCGTCCTCCCAGTTCAGATCTGTCTTTTCCGCCCAGGGAATGCGTGAGGCGCCAATGGCGAAGGCACTTAACGCGTTTAAGCGGCGGCTGGATAGATTCAGTGAGTTGTAGATGCCGTTGAAGATGGAGAATTCCAGAATCCCACCGCGGTCGGAATGGATACGGTGGATGCCCAGCAGATCGAGTTCAACGTCCCAATTCTCGGTGTATTCAGTTTCGTTTTGCCGCACCAGGAAACTCTGTTTTTGATGATAACCCAGCTGCAGTAGGTTTGCCAGTTCTTTTTCGGCGATCAGGGGAGATATCCTTTCCCCTTCCCGGGGAATGCCGCTGCCGGTGAACTTTTGTCCCTCATCGGAGGAACGGACCTTGTAGTTCAGCAGATGGCAATAGAGGGATTTGGTGCCCGCCTCCGCGCCTTCCTGGGCTTGGAAATGCAGATGGGGAACAGGCGAGCGGCCGGAATTGCCAACCAGACCGATCTTTTCGCCTTGTTTCACGTAATCACCCTCCGCGAACTTGATGGAGCCTTCCTTGAGATGTGCGTAAAGCGTGTAGTAGCCTGCCATGTGGTAGATGCTGACATAGTTTCCCCAGTTGTCCTGGGTGTTGGTGATGCCGATCGGATTGTCCGGGATGCCGTTCACCACCTTGGCTACATATCCGGCGGCCGCGGTGTGGACAGCCTTCCCGAAGGCGTAGTAATCTTTCAGGCTGGCTGGGTCTTCCGAGTATTTTTTGCCGGCCACATCCTCAATCTCGAAGTCCCAGGCGTTGGCCCATTCCTTTTGGTGGGTGTGGGGGCCGTTGTGTCCCTGAGTGACTACCCATTCGCCCGTCACAGGCAGTAGCAACTGGGGGATGCCGGTGCTGGAAAAGCGCTTGTAGCGAGACATATAGGCATCCAGTGCCTTTTCCGGATGCAGGATGCCCACTTCACTGAGCACGGGGGAGCGGGGCAGCACCCTCTGCCGGAGGGCGAAGATGGTGGTAAGCACCACCAGGTTGAAGGGGAAAGCGAACATCGGCACAAACAGCGAAGTGCCCCGTCCGGGCATGTAATCGGCGTAAAAGTATCTCCCTGAAAGGGCGAAAGCGATCCCGAATCCAAAGACCGTGGCAATCGCAGCCGCGAGGTAGGATGACTTACCCGGGATCAGATAGACCGAGCCCACGCTGATGCTGATGAGGATGAGATTGAAGCCGGGAAAGAACATTCCGTAGGTGGTGCCGATGCTGGTGAATCCCAGCAGCCACCAGCAAATCGACCAGCCCAGCAAAGACAGCATGAAGCCTATGCGGGTGATCATGAAAAGGATCAAAGCCACGCCGATTCCCACGGCGACATCCGGCACGAACATGATGCTGCCCAGGGAGAGAAAATAATCCTTCCAAAACCAGGGCAGATGTATCTTCCAGTCGAAGAGGAGCGGCTTTATAAAGCCTTCACCGTTGAAGTTTCCGCTGCGCACCAAAAAATACCAAACCAGGGTGGCCATGATGGAAAAGGCCAGGCTCATGGACGGCAACTTGAGTGTATTGAGCGTTAGATAATTCAGCACCACATAGAGCAGCAGCGTGGCCAGCGAGGCAATCACGATCATGCTCACAAATTCCAACGGCCGCTGCAGAACTCCGCTCAGCGGATAGTAATAGCCCAGAGTGAGGGAGATTAGGAGGCTGTTGAAAGAGAGGACGCCGCTGCCGCTTTTCCAGTCCTCAAAACCCGCCAACCGAGTTGCCAACAGCGCCACCAGCAGCCCCACCAAACCCGCCAGCCCCACCAGCGGCGAAACCATGGTCAGTGCCAGCAAAGCCAGACCCAGCCACAGATTGTCTGAAAACATTATGGTGGAGTAGCTATGGGGTATGGCTTTCAGAAGGGGCAGCGCTGCCGCGGCGATTTTGCTCATATTTGTTTCAGGTGTTCAGGGATATATTCGCGGTCGATGATATCGCTGAGTTCTTCCTTTTCCCGGATCAGTTCCGGCTTGCCCGTCTCGCTGATCAATGCGATGCGAGGCCGGTATTCGATAAATTGCATCCACTGGGTATTGTTGTAGGCGCCCACGGGGTGTATGACAACCTGTTCGCCGGTATAAAGATCGGGGAAAGGCACGGCATGGCGGATAACGTCGATATTCATGCACAGCGGGCCGTAAAAGACGGTGTTCTGATAGGCTCCGGGGAAAGGCCGGGTGGGCAGGACTTTCAGTTTGTACCACCACGCTGTGATGACGGTGTTTACGCCTGCGTCCAGGATGATGGCGCGTTCGCCGGTGGGCAGGTTCTTTTTACCGATCACAGAACTGATCATATAGCCAGCTTCGTCGATCAGAGCACGTCCTGTTTCCAGCACCAGGGTGGGCAGATTTTCGCTCACGAAGCGGGATTCGTTGAAGGCAGCTCCAATCGCGGAGGCGTATTGATCGTAGGTCGGCGCCGACAGTTCTCCGGGGGTGTATTGCTCGTGCAGAGTGTTTTGGGAGGCGAAGCCGCCGCCGAGGTCGATATATTTGATCACCACGCCCAGTTCCTCATGCACCTTCTGCGCCAGGTCCAGTAAGGCTTTGGCGGCCAGATAATAGGCGTTGGCATCCAGCATGAAGGTGCCGATGTGGGTGTGCAGGGAGACGATGTTCATCTTTTTGCCGCTCAACAGGCGCTGAATGGCGCGGTAGGCCTCGCCGGTCTCGTAATTGAAGCCAAATCTGGTCCAGAGCGGATAAACTCCGGTATCCATATTCACGCGGATGCCCACCTCGGGGACGATATCCAGTTCCGTGGCGAGCTTTTCGATCAGATAGAGCTCATCCAGATGGTCGATTTGGACGCGGGCGCCCTCTCTGATGGCGAGTTCCAGCTCTTCTTTCCTCTTGCCGGGGCCGTTGAAGATGATGTCCTTTGCAGGCACTCCCAAACGTCTTGCCATGGAGTATTCCATCCCAGAAACAACCTCAGCCTTGGCGCCTTCCTGATGATAGATGTTGCAGATGGCGCCCAGATAGTTGGTTTTGTAGGACCAAGCCATTTCCAAACGCGGATAGTTCATCTGCATCACTTCCGTCAGACGCCGGAAGCGCCGCCGAATCTGATTTTCTGAGAAGACAAACAGCGGCGAACCATAGCTTTCCACCAGTTTCTTGACCGGGATGCCGTCGATGCTGTCCAGATGACGCACCACGCTTTTGGCGCCGTATTTGTTCATGGTTCCGGAGTAGTTACGCTCGATGTGGGGTGCCATATATGTCTTTTTCATTGCTGTTTACCTCTGATAATTTCGCTTTGGGCGGAGATCTGACCCATGATCTCTATCTCCGAAATGATGTCCTCCGCGTGCCGGATGAACATGGTGCCCGGTTTATAGGGCGGAAGCGGTTCGCAGTCTTTGCCCAGGGCTTTGAGGACGGTGAGCGCGGGAAGGTTTTGTCCGGCGCCTTCGGCCAGCCGCACCCAGGCGGGAAAGCGGGGGTTGATTTCGATCAGGTAATGCTTGTTGTCTGTGCCTTTCATGATTTCCAGTTCGCAGGGCCCGCGCCACTTGAGCAGAGAGATGGCTTTTTCCGCGAAGGCGTCCAGACCGGGGTTTTTGATCACCACCCCGCCAAAGCCTTTGCCCTTATCAGTTATAACCATCTTTTTCTGGGGGACCATACCCAACATGCCGCCCTGGCCGTCACCCACGATCACCACGTTGAATTCGTCTCCCGGCACCACTTTCTGGAAAAGCAGCGGCAGGCCCCAGTTTTCGGCTATTTCATGAAAATACTTCAGCGCCTCTTCCTGGTTCCATGCCTTGTGGGCGTCGTATAATTTGCCCTTCACCATCAGCGGATAGCCCAGTTCTTCACCGGCTTTGCCGATCTGGCCGGGATCGCTCACCATCAGCGTTTGGGGCACGTCAATGCCCTGGGGAGGAAAAAAGCGGGCCAGGGAGGTCTTGTCGCGCAGCAAGAAACAACTCTCTTCAGGCAGATAGGTGTGGATTCCCCTCTTCGCCAGTTCCTTTTCGAGCCTGATATAGAGGATCATCTCCGCGTCCAGGGTGGGGATGATAACGTCGATTTGGGTCCGGGCCAGGATCTGGTCGATGCGGCCCAGAAAGGCTTCCGCTCCGGAAGAAGGATAGGGCATCTGATAGATTTCGTCCGCCAGTTCGGGCAGGTAAATTCCCGATTCCAGCGCGTCATAGACGAGGCCGACGACTTTGCCACCGAATCCGGCGGCCTTGATGCTGCGGATCACCGGAACTCCGGGTTGGGGATTGTCGCCGGTCTTCAAACCGCTTACGGCGATTACCACATCTAATCCGCTCAAATCGGGATTGGCAGCCATCAGAACTCCACCAGGTTGAAAGCTTCCAGCATCAGCGTGTAGTGATCGAAATCGCTGTTAAAATTATCCGCGTTTACTTCGAAATCTTCCAGGATAGTTGTCCGGATTTCATCTTTGTCTTTTCCGGCAGCCAGCAGTCTGAGGATGGCCAAGCCGGTTTCGTTGGCGGTGTAACTGTATCCGCTGCTGGGATCGAAGACGAAGCCATTTTCGTTCATTGCCAATTGTTTAAGGTTTACCACGTTCATTCTGAACTCCTTGGTCTATCTGCACAAATATGGATTGAGGTATGTTTAAGACAGGCAAAATCATTGCCTGCAAGTCTTTATGTTAAGGTATCAAGAATCGTTCCAATTCTTCTGGGTAAAATGCTTCGAATCGCCCCATTCGGAATAGCCGATGGTCTCGCCGATGGATCTGATGCTCTCTTCCAGTTTTTCCCGGCTGGAAAAAGCGTTTTCATCCATGCCGGGCTTGCCTTCGTAAAGCTGGTAACCCTTGCGGAACCGGGTGTCTGTGACATTGGGCATGATGATGTTTGCCCCGGCCAGCAGCCCTAACTCTCTGCCATCGGTGAGTAATGCCTGCAACGCAGTCGTGGAGGCGATATTTATGTCTTTCAGGGCGATCCGGGTGGTGGCAATCATTTTAAGGCCCATTTCCAGAGCTTGCCGCGAGTCATAGCCGGGAATCAGATGCGCCAAAGGTGTATCCTTATGAGGGATGAAGGGTCCCATGCCGATCATGTCGATATCCTCATCGTAGAAAAAGAGAATGTCGTCAGCCAGATGCTCCGCGGTCTGCCCCGGTAAACCGATCATCACCCCGGTGCCGGTCTGGTAGCCTACCTTTCTCAGGGATCGCAGGCAGGCCAGGCGTTTGCTAAAAGAGTGATCCGCAGGATGTAAAGCTTTGTATAAAGAGGTATTTGACTCCTCAATCCTCAACAGATACCTGTGAGCGCCGGCTTCAAACCACTGCCGGTAAATATCTTCCGTTTGCTCGCCCAGGGACAGGGTGATACCGATCTGCCCCCGGCTGAGTTCTTTAATACCGATTATCAGTTCCGTTATAAAGCTTGTCCAGGCCTCGTCTTCCCGCTCTCCTGCCTGCAGCACCAGCGAGCCGTAGCTTTGCTGGTAACACCAGCGAGCTTCCGCCAAAATCTCTTCCTTGCCGATCACATAGCGTTGCACTTTGGGGTTGCCGCTGCGGATGCCGCAGTAATGGCAGTTTTTAGTGCAGATGTTGCTCAGTTCTATGATTCCGCGGAAATAGACCTTGGTGCCCACGTATTCCTTTTTGATTGCGTAAGCCCTCTTATACAGGGCATCCAGCTCTGCCGGGTCCGTGAGCGAAAGCATTTGTATCAGTTCATCGCGGTTTGGGCGCATCTATGTCTCCATTCTTCTTTTTTACCGTTATCCAGATTTCAATATAAAACAGACCTGAATATAATAATATAAGCTTTTGCAGCCATAAACAAAGTAACATTGTCTCTGCTCAAGGCAAAGATAAATTGGGGCTGACGCTCTATTAAATCCATTCCCGGCAAGCTGCTTAGGAAAAATGCAAAAATCTGCTTGTCAAAATTCAAGATCAGATTATATTGGTTAGTAAACACTCACTAACATAAAGGCTGGTTGATGGAACTCACTAAAAGACAAGACGATATAGTTCAGGCGGCGATAGCGATTATCGCCCGGCGCGGATTCAAATATCTCACCACGAAGAACCTCGCCCAAGCTCTGGGCCTCACGGAAGCCGCCCTCTATCGCCATTTTGAAAGCAAAAGCGATCTCATCAACCGGATCATGACCTACTTTGAAAAGCTTTCCTGCCAAATCCTGGATGTAATATCCACTTCCAGCCTCGGTCCGCTTGAATGCGTTCACCAGTTTGTCCTACACCGCTACAGGATGTTCTCCGCCGACCCGGATTTGGCCAGAGTGATGTTTTCCGACGAGCTTTTCAGCCATGACCCGTCCTTATACACCCAGATGCAGAAGATCTCGGGCAAACACCAGGAAGCGGTGGTCGGCTATCTGGAGGAGGCCATCCGGCAGGGAGAGCTTGCCCCCGGCCTCGATCCCATCCAACTTTTCTACATCGTGGTGGGTTCCATGCGCTACACCGTGACCCAATGGAACATGAGCGGCCAATCTTTCGACCTGGTGGACAAAGGAGAAAAGCTCTACCAAACTATCCGCCAACTCATTGAATTCAAAGAAAATAAATCAGATACACAAGGAGATACCCATGCAAAGCAGAACCATCGCTGAACTCTCCCCGGTCCTGGACAGGGACGGGGTGACCGGAATCAAGATTTACACGCAGACGGAAGGTGAAATTGTGCACATGCGCCTGACCCCCGGCGCTCACCTCAAGGCTCATAAAACACCGGTTAACGTAGCTTTCTACGTGCTGGAAGGCAATGCCACACTTATGATTGGCGACCATGAAGAAACTTTCGCCAAAGACACCATCATCGACAGCCCGAAGGATATCCCGCACGCAGTTACCAACAAGGGTGACAGCGATCTGCGCATCCTCGTGATCAAAATGCCCAAACCGTAATCAGATAAAGGAGAATAACATGAGTATGTTCTGTTACCAATGTCAGGAAACAGCCCTCAATACAGGCTGCACAAACCGCGGAGTCTGCGGAAAATCCCCCGAACTCTGCCATCTTTTCGACCTTTCAATCCACGCGATGAAAGGCATTGCCTTCGCCTCCGTACAGCTGGCCAAGAAAGGGATCTATCATCCCGAGGATGCGCTGTTCGTAATGGGCGGCCTCTTCCGCACCATCACCAACGCCAACTGGGATGAAGAAGTAGTTATCCAGTATATCACTGAAGCCATCGCCCTGCGCGACAAGCGCAAGCTGGAACTTGGCTGGGAAGCCGGCACCATTTGCCCCACCTGCCCCGATGCCGCAACCTTCCAAGTGAAGCCAGAGGATTATGATAGCTTCGGACAGAAAGTGGGCGTCCTCGCCACCGAAAACGAAGACATCCGCTCCCTGCGCGAGACCATCATCTACGGCCTCAAGGGAATTGCCGCCTATGGCGAACATGCCTGGATGCTCGGCTACACCGACGACGGCATCAACAAATTCATCATGGAAGCACTCGCTGCCACCCTCGACGACAAACTCAGCGCCGAAGAACTCACCGCCCTGGTGATCAAGACCGGCGAATATTCCGTCAAGGTGATGGAAGTGCTGGACAGGGCTAACACCGAAACCTACGGCGTTCCCGAACCCACCGAAGTTGACCTGGGAGTGGGCACCAACCCAGGCATCCTGGTGAGCGGACACGACCTGAAAGACTTCGAAGAGCTGCTCCAGCAAACTGAGGGACAGGGCATCGACATTTACACCCACGGCGAAATGCTGCCCGCCAACTATTATCCCGCCTTCAAGAAGTTCAAGCACTTCCATGGCAACTACGGCTCCTCATGGTGGCACCAGTTGGCAGAGTTTCAAAGCTTCAACGGCCCCATCCTGATGACCACCAACTGCATCGTGCCTCTGCGCAAGGATCAGACCTATCTGGACCGTTTCTACACCACAGGCATGACCGGCTATCCCGGCGCAGTCCACATCCCCGAACGTGAGAACGGTAAGCCGAAAGACTTCTCTGCCATCATCGCCCAAGCCAAAACATGCCAGCCTCCCACAGAGATCGAGACCGGCAAGATTATCGGCGGATTCAACTACCGCACCGTTCTGGGTATGGCCGACAAGATCATCGATGCCGTCAAAGCCGGCAAGATTAAAAAATTCGTGGTAATGGCCGGTTGCGACGGACGTATGAACAGCCGTAAATACTTCACCGAAGTGGCGGAAAAGCTTCCCCAGGATGCAGTGATCCTCACCGCCGGTTGCGCCAAATATCGCTATATCAAGCTGCCCCTGGGCGATATCGACGGTATCCCGCGCGTGCTTGATGCCGGACAGTGCAACGACTCCTACTCCCTGGCAATCATAGCCCTGAAGCTGAAAGAGGCTTTCGGGCTTGATGACGTCAACGATTTGCCCTTGGAATTCGACATTGCCTGGTACGAACAGAAAGCTGTGGCCGTGCTCCTCGCCCTGCTCTATCTGGGCTTCAAGAACATTCGTCTGGGCCCCACCCTGCCCGGATTCCTTTCCCCCAACGTGGCCAAAGTCATCATCGATACCTTCGGGCTCCAGCCCACCACCGATGCTGATTCCGACGTCGCGTCCATGATGGCGTAGAGAAAGTCAGCTCCTAATTGCCAAAAC
>CAXYWN010000070.1:0-9600 GCA_964292625.1 uncultured bacterium | reverse complement strand
ACACCTTTAAGAGCCTAAGATATTGGAAATTAATCCCTTCTTATTGAACAATCTCGCTGGAATCTGTTTTTCAGTATTTGCACTTATAAGATCACTAAAAACTCCAGGAAATTCCCCGCGTCTCTCCCGTTGATCAATACGGTATCAATACGGACTCACTACGGATTTCATCCGTATTGATTCCGTATTGATTCCGTAATGATAATGGGGGCGGAGGGAAATAGCATGAAGAATTTGTTGGTTTGGTCGTCTGATAAGTCCGGAGGGCTTGGCCCACTCGGTTTGAATATGAGCCTCTTAAAACAAAGCCGGCATTTTAACTGCCGGCAACCTTAGCGTTATTTGGGTTTAGCTGCTGAAAATCAGTTCTGACCCTGCGTATTGGCGGCCGGAACTTCATCTGTGGATTTGAGTTCGGTGTCCGAGGCAGGAATTTCACTAGCATTGTGAATACTGTCTTGCTTAACCTCGGATCCGGTATGGATTTCGCGGGGCTTGCAAGCTGCCAGGGTCAGCATCCCGATAAGCAGGATAGCCAGCAGGATGATGCTGAGCGTCTTTTTCATTGTTCCTCCATGTGTTCACCAGGGTCTTGAATATAACAGGCCCTTAAAGCGAGACAGTCTCTCTGCCGGAATAAAAAACGGGCATCCACATGGACACCCGTTTTTTAAGGACTGCGCTACTAATTATTTATTAGCAGGGTTAGGGAGTAACTGGTGCTTCGGGAGTGGCCATGGTATCGACAACACCTTGGAGAGTGTCAATGACACCTTCCATGACTTCTTCGGTTGTCGTTTCTTCCACTTCTTCTTTGGCTTTGCAAGCCGCGAAGGCCAGCATGCCGATGAGCATGATTGCGATGAGAGCAATAATAGTAAGTTTTTTCATTTTGATTCCTCCATTCAGTGAAATCGTATTTTTTTAGGTTTTGTTTTTTTTGTTAGTTTGAGCGGTATTTTATAGCCTTACCGGGCTTTTTGGAGAGAGGGCCAACGTGGCGCAAAGCCTTTAGCTACCCCTCACACAGTCCTTAGACACATCTATGTGCTTGTTTAATTGTAGCCATTATATAAGTGCCTGATTTCTTGGCAAGCTATTTTTTTAGAAGCTGGCGTCGAGGCCGGCGTGGATCATGCCCGCGGAGAAGTCTGCGAACCCTTTTTCCCGGTAGCCGAGGGCGTATTCCACACTCAGGATACCCAGCCTGGTGCGCAGCCTGATTCCGATGCCCGGAGCCAGCAAATCGGCGCGCAGGCTGTCTTGATCCCGGGCCAGCAAGCCGTGGTCGTAAAAGAGATAGACCCTGGCCTGGGAGCTGATCAGATAGCGGAGTTCCAGATTGGCCCAGCCGAGGCGCCAACTGCTGAATTCGTCTTCGCGGTAGCCCCGCAGAGAATTGTAGCCGCCCATGTGGTAAACCTCGTAAGCCACGGAGCTGGTATCCGCCAAACTGCGCAGATGCAAGCCCAGAGCCGCGGTCCAGCGCCGCGCAATGCCGATGTATTGGATGTGGTCGGCCTCCAGGGCGTTGTTCCAGCCGCTGGCTCCGGATTGGCGGAGGCGGTAGGTGATGTTGGTCTGCATCCCCTTGGAGGGGTTGAAGCGGCGGTCACGGCCGTCCAGACGCCAGAAGGCTCCGATACTCCGGGCGGCGGCGGTTTCCACCAGCAGGCTGTCTTTGGCCGCCGGAACGTAGTAGTTGACGCTTTGGGCGGCGAGCTCCAGCCCGTAGCGGTGGACGGAGTAATAGGAATAGATATCGGCGCTGACGGCGGATTTGATCCATCTGTCGGTTTCATCGGCGCGGGAGAGGCTGAGGTCGCCGGAGAGGGGAAAGCTGTTGGGCCCGGATTCGTGGTAGGAAAACTCCAACAGGCTGGAAAGCGGCAATTTCCTCCAGTTCAGCGCCAGGGAACGGTCGCTGCCCCAAAGGTTTAGAAACTTGAGGTTGAGCAGTCCGGTGATTTCGTTCTTGTCTTTCACGCGGGTGTAGCCCAAAACCCCTTCCAGCGAGGTCATCCGGCCTTCTTCCACCTTGATCAGCAGGCTGCCGGGATCCACGGGCTCAATCTGGCACGCTTCGATGTAGCTTTTGCCCAGAATGTTATCTTCGGCGGCCCGGATGGCTTCCGGGGTCACCACCTTGTCGGCGGAGAAACCCGCCAGTTTGATGAGGGTCTGGTCGCGGGTATATTTGTTGCCCTGGAAGTAGTATTTTTCAGGCTTGAGCGGCTTTCCTTCGCTGATTCCCAGATGAGCGGTGAGCGTTTCGTCCAGGGTCAGCGAATCCAGCTCCACACTGGCGAAGAGGTAGCCGCGGCGGTGATATTCATCCAGCACACGATTCATTAGCCCGGCCAGCTCGGAAATGCCTATCCTGGCGTCGGACGTCAGCAGCAGCATGTCGCGTAATTTGCTCTCGGAGAAATAGCGCAGGCCACGAAAACGGAGGGCGCAACTGTCCGCCGGCAAGACTTCCGTGAGTTTGAAAACCAGTTCCATCCCGCTTTCGGAAAGCGGAATCAGATCCGGATTGGAGATTTTTACGAAGGGATGGCCGGACTTTTGCAGCCAGCTTTGGAGAGCGGCGATGGCGGCGCTTACATCGGCGGGGCTATATTCCGCGCCGGTCTGCAATCCCGAGGCCTGCTGCAGCGCGGTTTCGTCAATCGCAAAATCGGCGGAAAAGCTGATCTTTTCAACGCTGAGAGCCGGGGCCAGAACGCAGGCCAGCAATAGCCAAACTGCCAGCAAAGCACGTTTCATCGCTGCCAGCTAATCGCGTTCCGCCTTCAGGACAGCCAGGAAAGCCTCCTGCGGCACATTCACCGAGCCGATCTCCTTCATCTTTTTCTTGCCTTGCTTCTGTTTGTCCAGCAGCTTGCGTTTGCGGGAAACGTCGCCGCCATAGCACTTGGCCAAAACGTCTTTGCGCATGGCGTTGATGGTGCTGCGGGCGATGATGGTGCCTCCGATGGCGGCTTGGAGGGCAATTTTGAAGAGATGGCGCGGAATCACTTCCTGAAGGGTGTCGGTGACGCTTTTTCCCCAGTTATGGGCCTTGTCGTGATGGCAGATAAAGCTCATGGCGTCCACTTTTTCGTTGTTGATGAGAATGTCCACCTTCACCACATGCGAGAGGCGGAAATCCTTGAAAGCGTAATCCAGCGAAGCATAGCCGCGGCTGACGGTCTTCAGTTTATCGTAAAAATCGAAGATAATCTCGATCAGGGGCATCTCATAGTGCAGAGCGACGCGCTTTTCGTCGATATACTGGATGTTTTTCTGGATTCCCCGGCGTTCCTGGGCGAGCTTCATGATGTTGCCGATATAGTCTGTGGGAACGATTATTTCCGTATCCATAAAGGGTTCCTGGATGGTGTCGATGTAGGTGGGATCGGGAAAATCGATGGGATTGTTGATCTGAATCTCTTTGCCGTCTTTCAGCAGAATCAGAAAGCGCACGCTGGGTGTGGTGGCGATGATGGGGATGTTGTATTCCCGATACAGCCGCTCTTTCTCGATCTCCAGGTGCAGCATGCCCAGAAAGCCGCAGCGGAAGCCGTAGCCCAGGGCGGTGGAATTTTCCTTTTCGTAAACCAGGGAAGCATCGTTGAGCTTGAGCTTGGCGATCGAATCCACCAGGTTTTCATAGTCCTCGCCGTTGATGGGGAAAATGCCGGAATAGACCATCGGCTTGGGTTCCATAAAACCGGGCAAAGACTCTTCGCAACCGCCTTTGGCGAGGGTGATCGTGTCGCCCACGCGGGCATCCGCCACTTCCTTGATGTTGGCGATGATGTAGCCCGCTTCGCCTGTCTCAAGCTGCTGCTGAGGGGAGAATTTGAGCCCCAAATATCCGATTTCTTCAATCTCGTATTCCCGCTCGGTGGCAAAAAGCTTGATGCGGTCGCCCTTTTTCAGCGAGCCGTCGAAGAGGCGCACCAGCACCACCACGCCGCGGTACATATCGAAATAGGAATCGAAAATCAGGGCCTGAGGCGGAGCGTCCAGGTCGCCGGCGGGGGCGGGAAGTCTTTCGCAGACAGCGTCCAACAGCTCCGAGACACCTGCTCCTGATTTGGCGCTCACCCGCTGAATGTCTTCCGGCAGACAGCCCATAATCTCGCAGAGGTCGTGTTCCGTGCCCACGATGTCGGCGTTGGGCAGATCAATTTTATTCAACACAGGCAGAATCTCCAGATCGTTGTCCAGAGCCAGATAGAGGTTGCTCATAGACTGGGCTTCGATGCCCTGGGAGGCGTCCACCAACAAAACGGCGCCTTCGCATGAGGCCAGGGCACGGGAAACCTCGTAGGAAAAGTCCACATGTCCGGGCGTGTCGATCAGGTTCAAAACGTAGTCGTGTCCCTTGTATTTGTGAATCATGCGGATGGCATGGCTTTTGATGGTGATGCCTTTTTCGCGCTCCAGATCCATTGAATCCAGAACCTGAGCCATATCCACTTTCCCCACCACATGGGTGCTTTCCAAAAAGCGGTCGGCCAGAGTGGATTTACCGTGGTCAATGTGCGCGATGATGCAGAAGTTGCGTATATATTCTTGTTTCATTTTTGTCCTTGCTAAATTGTCTCCCGTCCCAACCACAGATCAGCCGTGACAGAGGAAGGCTGTAACCCAAGATTGACGGTGTTCACTTTTGTCAACTAGTTTAATCTGCTTGGAGGTCGTTATGTTTCTAGGGAATGTTCAAATCCGTCAAGCATATTAGGCTGGTTCTGGTGTTTTCTTGGGAAAATTCATGTCGGAATCTTCGCAGATATGCTGCAGCATGAGCGCCATCAGAACGACATTTTGGCTAGAAAAACGTTTCTCAAATCTTCCTCTGAGTCTTGTGGGGACGACATTTCAGATAGCAACACATGCTTCAAATCTTCCTCTGAGTCCCATCGGGACGATATTTCAGATAGATACACGTTCCCCAGACCTTCCTCTGAGTCCCATCGGGACGATATTTTAGATGAAACGGGCTATCGCCTCTTTGCTTGTTCCGAATACCACTTTTTGCCTTGGATGAATTAATCCATGTTTAACAAATATGCCGTCCCGATGGGACTCAGAGGAGGGTATGGGTATTGGTTACTATCTGAAATGCCGTCCCGATGGGACTTTAATTGCCATCCAAACCGGATAAGCCCGGAGGGCGACAGAACGATAGCGAGGGTGCGCAGCGCAGCGGAGCCCCTCGTAATCCGTACCGAGCATCAGATAGAGCCCCTTGTGGGCGACAGAACTATAACGAGGCTGCGGATATATCCAGAGGTCCGATTACCGCCCGACCAGATCCCGCCAGAACCCTCTAAAAGCAACCCCTCAACACACTCCCACATAACAGGGAAAGTCCTGCACCACAAAACGATAGACCGCCTCAGCACCAAGCTCCGGCCAGAGAAATGTTTCACGTGAAACCACAGTTTGGGCGAGCAAGGCGGAAATCCCACCCACACAAACAAGATAAATCGCCCCATTCTCGCGGATGGCGGCTTCCACCTCGTCCGAACGTTCCCCTTTGCCAATCATAATCTTCAATCCATGTTCCAATAGAGATATCGTATATTTATCCATTCTGGCGGAGGTTGTAGGTCCGATGGAACCGCTGATTTTCCCCTCAGGAACCGGAGCCGGCCCACAGTAAAATATCGCGCTGGTCGCCAAATTTAGAGGCAGGGCTTCCCGACGCAAAATCATCTCCACCAGACGCGAATGAGCCATGTCACGGGCGGTATAAACCTCGCCGCTGAGCAAAACCTTATCGCCAATCCTAAAATCCGCGAACTCATGCGGATCAGCCGGGAGGCTTAGTTTATGAACTCTCATCAGACAATCCGGCGCCTTGTTTCACGTGAAACATCAGATCACCCTGCTGGTCGCCCGATGGGCATGACAGTCGATATTCACCGCCACGGGTAACGAGGCAATGTGACATGGCCTGGTGAGGATGGATACCTTGAGCGCGGTGGTGGCTCCGGCAAAACCCATCACGCCTTTTCCGCGCCGGTTGATCTGTGCCAAAATGCGCTCTTCCATTTCACCGATGCCCCGTTCGCTTTCACGAGGCAGCAGCAAGGCCCGCTTCGCCAAAATGGCGCAACTTTCAAAATCTCCGCCTATCCCCACGCCCACGAAAACTGGCGGACAAGGTTTACCTCCGGCCTCCACAACTGTCCCGACCACAAACTCCTCGATCTCATCAAGCGAGGCACTGGGCAGGAACATCTTCAGCGCGCTGCTGTTTTCCGCGCCGCCGCCTTTGAGGGTGACATGCAAAGTCCGGTCATGGCCCGGCACATGCTCGAGATGGAGGATCACAGGAAAACCAGGAATCCCGCCATCACCAGTTCCACCCATCTGATTTATCTTTGAAGCTTGCCCGCGCAGCGGGTCGGGAGCCAGCGAATCTCTCATATAAAACTTGTTCCACGCTTCATTTGCCGCCGCCCCGATTATCTGTTCCAGAGTCCCTCCCTCGATCAAGACCTCGGAACCCAGCTCCGCAAATACGATCAACAGCCCGGTATCCTGACAGAGCGGCAGGCATTCTGAAACTGCTATCTCACGATTGCGCAGGATGGCCTCGAGCATATCGCGGGCAATTTCGTCTGTTTCGGAATCAAGGGCGAGGCGTAAGAGTTCTGCGGTTTGCCCGGTGGGACGGCAGAAGATTTCCTCGATGCCCTCAATCACCTGAGCCCGTATTTCCGCGGCTGAAATCTGTCTGGAGGTCATATCCGTTTAAACACCCCTAAAAGGCGCTTTATGGAGTTTTCGCATCATCCTGCACATTAGATATCAAGCTCAGCCCTTCTTGCGCATTAAAAGGTACTTCAGGAGCAGGTCGTCCAGGGGGGTGGCGGTGCTCACGGGGTTGTATTCGATCTGATATTGGTGGCAGCCGGATTTCAATTGCTGAATATGCTCGGAGTATCTGGCCAGATATTCAGGCCTGATTTGCCATGGATTGACCACGAGTTTTTCGCCCGTCTCGCTATCCACGAATTCGGTTTCCTGGCGAAAGCTGAATTTATCTTCCTGGAGGTCGGTGATGTGGAAAACCAGAACCTCGTGGTGCTGCGAGCGGAAATGTTTGAGGCCTTCGATCACTCTTTCGGGATCGTCCAGCAGGTCGGAAATGAGGATGATGAGGCTGCGCTTGCGGATGGACGCGGCGACTTTGTGCAGATTTTCCAACAGCCGGGTGGAATCCTTGGGCTCCAGTTCGGCCAAAACCCGGAAGATCTGGCCCAGGTAACCGCGATAGGCCCGGGGAGGCAGCATCGAGGTGATCTCTTCGTTGAAAGTGATCAATCCGGCGGCGTCTTTTTGACCTATCATCAGCCAGGCCAGAGCCGCGGAGAGCCGGCAGGCGTAGTCTATCTTGCTGCTCTCTCCGGAGCCGTAAAACATTGAGCGGGAATGATCAAGGATGATGTAACAGCGCAGATTCGTCTCTTCTTCAAAGCGCTTCACATAATAGCGTTCGGTTTTGGCGACGATTTTCCAGTCGATGTTTTTGATGGGGTCGCCGCTGTTATATTCGCGGTGATCGGCAAATTCCACGCTGAATCCGTGGTAGGGGGATTTGTGGAGGCCCACCAAAAAACCCTCCACGATTTCCTTGGATTGGAGCTGAAAGCGTCTCAGCTTGGCGGCTGTCTCGTCGGTGAGCAGGGCCAAATTTTAATCCCTGGGTTTGCTTTTATAGAGCAGGCCAAAGGGGATCAGCACCGCATAGGCCGCGATCAGGATCAGGGGCGAAATCACAATCTCATTGGCAGACATAATCACGTATCCCAGGATGAGCAGCAGCGCCGCCAGAGCCAGGATGATATAGTTGACAGGCCCCAGTTGCAGGCGGTCTTTGTTCTTGGCCATAATTTTTCCTCTTTGTCAGTTTAATTGGGTGTCGTAACTTTGGAAGCCGTCCCGCACCTTTTGATACACCAGTTCCGCGAGCTCAGTCCGGTTCCGCTGCGGATCGTATTCCACGGGGTCCAGAAAACAGAGTTCGGCCTCCACCCGGCGCGCCATCAGATTCCAGTAATATTTGAGAAAATTGACGCCTTTGGTCCAGCAGATAATGGAGCGGTTTTTATCCGTGACCGGCTTGCCATCCAGGCTCAGATAGCGGATGCATACAGGCAAAACAGTACATGCGCCGTCCACCGCCACCTGGAACAGGGAACGCCGAAATTCCTTTACATTGGAGCCGTCTGTGCCAGACTGTTCCGGAAACAGAACCACCTTGAACCCGGATCGCAGGGTCGCCGCAAATCTTTTGATCTCATCAGGCAGATTGACCTTTTTCTTGCGGTTGGTATAGAGGCATCCGCCTTTTTTGATGATATCTCCCACCACCGGCGTTTCGCTCATGTCCTCAGAGGTGATGAACACAAAGTTTTCCACCGCGCCCAACACAAAAACATCCAAAAAGGAGGAGTGATTGCCCACCACGAGATAGTTTTGGTCCTTCAATTCCTCCAAACGCTCAGGATTTCTGACTTTCAGCTTCACGTTGAAGGCGCGCAGAAATTGCCTGGATATCCAGGTGGCGTTCTTGATCTCAAGCCAGCGCCGCTTAATCGGATTTCTGGCAAAGAGCCGGATAAAATATGACCGGATAAAGAATATGGCCAGGATCAGAGAGTGCCTGAAAGTCTGCAGAGTCCTGATTATCCACTTCACTGTTGCTCCCTTTCTGTATCTGGATTCCAGGGTGGGTTCACATCTTTTTCCCTGTTTAATCTAAAAGCCAGCAGCGCGCAAATCTGTCAAGGATTTTTGCCGGGCCAGTGTCATTCCGAGACGACCACCCCTCCCCGAACATTACTAACCCCAGCCCCAAACCCTGTCATTCCGGGTGATGCGACGGAGTCGCGGGAGTCCCGGAATCCAGCCCATAAAACGAAAAAAGTTCAAGTTCACTCCAGTACCGGCGCTTGCCGAAGCGCCGCTTATGAAAAAGGCGGATCAGCACCTGCCCTACATTCCAGCGTAGGATGAATCCATTGATATGGCGGGCGCCTGCAAAAGGACGAACTGCAGTTCGCCCCTACATTAATTTATCCTGGAAATCCTGCCGATCCCGTCATCCGTGTTCCCTTCTTTTCCCAATTCTCCATTTTCAATTCTCAATCCTTTTAAATCCCCTTCATCCTGTTCATCCCTAATCTATTCTCCTTTTCAATTCGTGTAAATTTGTGTAATTTGTGGACAAACCCCACCCCTACATCATTTTATCCAACAGTTCATAGCCTGGCACCGCTTCCAGCAACCCCGCTTCCACGGCGCGTTTGACGCTGCGACATGGATAGTCGTTGTTCTCGATGTGGACTCGTTCGATGAATTCCAGATCCACGCTGGGATCGACTGCCTGGAGCGCGTACATAATTTTCATATAGACGTTGTACCAGTTGCTCAGGTTCGAGTTCGGTCTGCGCCGGTTGCGTCGGTTATGGATATCCACATATACGTTCAGGTCGGTTTTGAAGGCTTCCGAGGGCTGAATGGCTTTCAGATTTCTGGAGATTGCCGAGAAGCGCCGGTTTGCTTCGGATGGCCGGGGTTTTACGTATGGCC
>CAXYWN010000069.1:0-9662 GCA_964292625.1 uncultured bacterium | reverse complement strand
CCTGAACCTTACGTTTCAGGTGCGGGACGGCATTATCTCTCACGACGGCGAAGTTCACAACACACTGCTGAAACCTGAGCCGAATAAAACGGAGGAGCGGATCCAGGAATACATCCAGGTAAAAAAGGCGGGCGGTGACATGAGCTGGATGCCTGGGACTCTGGAAGGCTGTGTGGTACGCATCACAGATACCATCGCCTACATCGGCCAGGATATCGAAGACGCCATCCGCTACAATCTGTTAAAGCGTGAAGACATACCCAAGGAGATCACCGACAAGCTGGGTGACACGAACAGCCATATAATCGAAACCCTGATCAAAAGTGTGATCGTGAACAGTTACGAGCAGGACTGGATCGCCTTCGACGAGGAAACCTCGCATTACCTGCTGGAACTCAAGAAATTCAACTATAAATACATCTACACCGATGAAAATGTGAAGAAATCCAATAAGATCATTTACCGCACGATGGGACTGATGTTTGAGAAATATCTGGAGGACATCGCCAAGGAAAGGCTTGAATCCAAGGTCTTCAAACATTTTCTGGATTTCAAGGCTCCGGAGTATCTGGAAAACTTTTCCCCAGCCGAACAGGTGCGGGATTTCATCGCCACCATGACAGACCGCTATTACAACGAGGAGATCAAGGACTATCTGCTTCCCTGGAAGTGGTGAATCCCAGTAATCACACCTAAACGCCCACAGTAAGCATCACTGGCTAAGTTGTCTGCATTTGAGGTAGGGTACAGGCGAGAATATTAGGAGCGGTCAAGGCCGTCCTAATCTCAAGATTTCAGTGCGAGACGTCTTCGTATTCGTCCAGCTTCTTGTAATGCCAAGCCAGGAGAATCCTGTCCAGCAGGGCAACAATGCCAAAGAGCAGGAGGCTGAGCAGTATAATCAGGAAGATGGCCGCGAAAACCTGTTCGGTGCGAAACGATTTGGTCGAGCGGGTAAGGTAGATTCCCAGTCCGGCGTTTCCGCCCAGCCATTCACCAATCACCGCTCCCATCACGCTGTAGGTCGCGGCGAGTTTTAGACCGGTAAAAAAAGAAGGCAGAGAGGCCGGGATTTTGAGGTAGCGATAAATCTTCCACTTGCCGGCACCCATGGAGCGCAGGAGGCGGACTTGTTCCTGAGAAACTTGTTTCAGTCCGTCGAAAAGCCCCAGAGCGATGGGGAAGAAGCAGATCAGCACCACAACAAAGATTTTGGCGGAGATGCCATAGCCGAACCAGAGAACGATCAGCGGCGCGACGGCTATGATGGGCACGGTTTGGGAAACCACCAGATAGGGATAAAATATCTGTCTGATAATCCGCGAGCTGTGCATTGCCATAGCAGTAAGGATGCCCAAAAGCGTGGCCAGAAGGAGTCCGGATACGCTTTCCACCAAGGTGGGGCGGATGTGCGACCAGAGTAAGGCCGGGTATTCGCGGAAAACACCGATCACGGAAGCGGGCGAGGGCAGCACCCAAAATGCGATCACCGTCCTGGAACTCAAGTATTGCCAAAGCGCGATCAGCAATATCAGGAATAGCAGTGGCAGCCAATATCGGGAAGTGGATTTTTTCATTGCCTGCCAATAAGGCGGAGCTCCGGCTCCAAAATAACGCCGAAACGCTCCAGAACTGTCGTTTGGACGTGGCTGATCAGGTTTAAAACGTCCGCTGCACTTGCCCCACCGAGATTGACGATGAAGCCGCAATGCTTGTCAGAAATTGCCGCGCCACCGATCCGGTAACCTTTTAAGCCACAGTCATCCACCAGTTTACCGGTAAAATGGCCGGGCGGGCGCTTGAACACGGACCCGCCGCTGGGTAGATCCATCGGCTGTTTTGCCCAGCGCTCTTGCTCAAGGTCACTCATCCTTGCTGCAATTGCTTTCGGGTCATCCGGTGTAAGGCGGAAAAGACTGCTGAGGTGGATGTAGCCGCTGGCTTGAAAAACGCTGTGGCGATAAGCAAACTCGTGTTGCTTGGATTTTAGATGCCGGACTGAGGCGAAAGAGCGGAGACCTTCAGGATTTGGGATCAGATATTTGCTGAAATGCAGGACATCCTTGATCTCGCCGCCATAGGCGCCAGCGTTCATATAGACCGCGCCGCCAACGCTGCCGGGTATGCCGGAGGCGAATTCCAGTCCCGCCAAACCGAGCTGCCTGGCGTAAGCGCAGAGGTCTTTGAGACAGGCTCCACACTGAGCGCTGACGCAGTTTTCATCGTGGGCGATCTTGTTGAGCCGGGCTGTGTGGATAACCATTCCTCCCATACCCTTATCGCCTATCAAGATGTTAGATCCCTTGCCTAAGATAAAGTAATGGATCTGGTTGATAACTGCATAGTTAAGCAGCTCAATCAATTGAGTCACGGTCTCCGGCTCGCAGAAGATGTCCGCCGGTCCGCCGATCTCGAAGCTGCAATGCTTTGCCAAGGGCTCATCGAAGCGGATTACGCCGGATTCCACTAATTCTGGAAATCTGGATTTGATCTGGTCTTTCAAGGTGGGCTCCTTTTCAGGAAAGGTTGAAGAAGCGGCTGACTTCGGTAAGTAGTTCAAGTTCGCTTCGCATTTCCAGGCATTTGGCGGGCAACACCTGTTTGAAGTACTGTCCGTACTTTTTATTGGACACGCGCGAGTCCATTATCAGCACGATACCGCGGTCGCTCTTGCTGCGAATGAGGCGACCGAATCCCTGACGCAGTTTGAGCAGAGCGTTGGGCAGCATCAAGTGCATAAAGGAATCTTTCTGTTCACGGTCGAGCTTGTCGATCAGGGCTTCCACGAGCGGCTCGGACGGCACCAGGAAGGGCAGTTTGAAGAGGATGAGCAGGGAGAGCGATTCACCCTGGATGTCCACGCCTTCCCAAAACGAATTGGTGCCCAGGAGGACGGCGTTTTTGTGGCGCTTGAATTCCTCGAGCATAGATGACCGGCTGGCCCCCTTGCCCTGTGCGAAGAAGGGGCGTTTACGGCGGTAGAGGTTATCGCTGATATGGTCGTAAACGCTGTTCAGGTCGCGGTAACTGGTGAAGAGAATCATGGTTCCGACGTCGGTGCTTTCCAGCAGTTGATCCACGCAGCCCAGGGCCTGGTTGATGAAAAATCTGTCTTTATGTTCCGGCAAAAAACTTCCCACCATCAGCCTCGTCTGAGACTCGTAATCGAAGGGCGAATCGACAATCTCCGCACTGATCTTTTCCGGGGGTACCAGGCTGAGTCCGCTTTGGCCGAAGAAGAACTTGAAAGAACCGCGCAGAGCGAGGGTGGCAGAGGTGAAGACAATACTGGGAATCGCTTCATAAAGCATCCGATTGAGCTGTTCGGAAACGTCCACCGGCGCGTAGCAGAGCGTGGAACTGGGGTTCTTGGCATCGGTTCGCATCGGATTCTCGATCCAGAGCGCGTAATCATCCAAGGAGGGATTAGCCAGGCAGAGGAGCGAGGCTTCGGTCTCCGTGGAACGCATCAGATATGAATTGAGAGATTCGGCCAGGACATCGTAGTTCGGAACCAGCTTGCTATTCAGGTTGGTGAAGGTGTTATTTAGAGCCGTTAGCTGCTTCAGATAGTTTTTCCAGGCGTTCACCAGATTGCCCAGCAGTTCGTAGAGCTGGGGGAAATCGTCCGGATCTTTGATCCGCAGTTTGCCGTAAGTATTTACTCCCGCACAGCGGCTTTGGGCTTCCTGAAAGAGCTCCAGCACAATAGTCCGTAGTTTGCCAATCTGCTCGGTAAGGTTCGCGCAGTAAAGTTTGACCTGTTCCTTGGCGCCATCGGAAACCAGACTTTTGGCCAGAGTGGCTTCCAACTGGTGGAGAAAGCCGGTGTTCTTGCGCCGGTAGGATTGGGAAAGCTGGTTGAGGAGGTTGGCCAGGTCGGCATAGGAAAGCTCCAAGCCCAGATTGCGCGAGGCCGTTGACATCAGATTGTGGGCCTCGTCCACCACCAGATAATCATATTCGCCGAGGGTTCTGTTTTCCATCTGCAGGTCGGCCAGCAGCAGGGAATGGTTGGTGAACACCACGGAGGAGGTTTCGATGTGTTTGCGCAGCGTCATCACGTAGCATCTGCTGGCGTGGGGACACTTGCGTCCCATGCAAAGATAGCGATCTGAGCAGACCTTACGCCAGACGATGCTGAAGCGGTTACGTTCGAAGGAGGAGTTTTCGCTCACATCGCCGGACTTGGTGAGCATTTTCCAGATGAAGAGATTCAGGAGAGCCTGCGCTTCCCAGGGACTTAGTCCGCGCGTCTGCTCAGTTAGTAATTCCTCCCAGCGCCGTTCACAGACGTAGTTTTCGCGTCCCTTCACCAGGGCGGCCTTGAAGGGAAGCGGCAACATCTCTTTTAGCTGGGGTAAATCCTTATAGAAAAGCTGTTCCTGGAGGTTTTTGGTATTTGTGGAGACCATTATTTTGGTCTTTTGCAGATTGGCAAAAGCAAGGGCGGGAACCAGGTAGGCAAAGGATTTTCCCACTCCGGTGCCGGCTTCCACAGCCAGATGTTTGTTTTCGCGGAAGGCTGTGTCGATTGCCCGGGCCATATCAACCTGTCCGTTTCGGAATTCGAAATTGGGAAACTTTTGGGAGAGGATGCCGTCGGAGGTGAAGACCTCTTCGATGTCAAACTGGCCGCTCTGGACGTTGTTTTCCACCACGTTCGACCTGGCGATGTCCAGCGGCTGGGGCTTTTTGCCAATCAGGGCGTAGCGGCGCTGATACTCCACTATTATGCGCAGGTAATGGTAAAGCGAGTTTTCCAACTGGGCCTGTTTGCTTAGGTCCAGCAACCGGGCGTTGGTGAGTAGCGATTAATGGGCAATAATGTGTTCTCTCATCTTTACCAGCAGCAGGCCCGTCGCTTCGGCGTCCGCCCCGGCCCGGTGTGCATTCTCCAGATTGATGTCAAAATGAGCGGTCATGGTGCCGAGCCGATGGTCCGAGATGAAGGGAAAATAGGTTCGGGCAATCTCCAATGTGTCCCAGGTGGGGCGCTGGAGCAGATCTCCGCCATAGAGGGCTGAATAGTGGTTTACGAAACCAGTATCGAAGCCGGCGTTGTGCGCCACGACGATGTCATCGCCAATGAAGGAGAAAAAATCCTCCAGCGCGGATTTCACGTCTGGCGCGTCCTGAAGCACCTGCGGGTCGATGTGAGTAAGATATTGGATGAATTTCGGCACGCCTTTATTGGGGCGTACCAAGGTGGACCAACGTTCTGTGACCTCGCCCGCGCGAAAGCGGACGGCGGCCAACTCAATCAGTTCGTCGGATTTGTAATCGAGTCCAGTGGTTTCGGTGTCGAAAGCCACAAAATTCAGTTTTTCACGTAGTGGCGGGATGCTATTCGCTTCCAAGCGGTGTCCTCCGGATCAGTTTTGATCCTTGTCCAAATTGTAGCGTTTGAGTTTCTGGATCAGCCCCTGGCGGGAGATGCCCAGTTCCTTGGCGGCTTGGGTCTGATTCCAGTCCGTGGCCTCCATTGCAGTCAGGATCATACTCCGTTCCAACTCTTCCATTGCGTCTTTGAGCGATTTAGGATTGGAAAGCAGGCTGATTGTTTTCTGGTTATCCACGTAGCGGCGGATCTCATCGGAGAAATCCATACCCCGGATAAAATCTCCGTCCTCAGCCAGAGTCACGGCCCGCTCGATCTCGTTCTCAAGCTGGCGCACGTTGCCTGGCCATTCATACTGCTCCAGAGCCTTCATCGCGTCGTCGGTAAAGCCCTGCACCTTTTTATCCATACGGGTATTGTATTTATCCAGAAAATGAATCGCCAGCAGAGGGATGTCGCCGGTGCGGTTCCAGAGGGAGGGCACCTGGATGCGGATCACGTTCAGCCGGTAATAGAGGTCGAGGCGGAATTCTTTTGAGCGCACCTTTTCTTCCAGGGAAACGTTGGTGGCGCAGACCACGCGGACGTTCACCTTTTCTGTTTTGGTGGAGCCCACGCGCTTGATCTCGCCTTCCTGCAGAAAGCGGAGTAGCTTCGCCTGGGTGCTTTGGCTGATGTCGGCAATCTCGTCCAGGAAAAAGGTGCCGCCGTCGGCGATCTCGAACAGGCCTTTTTTGTCGTAAACCGCGCCTGTGAAAGATCCTTTCACGTGGCCGAAGAGTTCGCTCTCCAACAGCGTTTCAGGCAGAGCTCCGCAGTATTGGGCCACGAAGGCTTTGTTGCGCCGGCTGCTGCCATAGTGCAGCGCTCTGGCGATCAGCTCCTTGCCCGTGCCGCTGGGCCCTTCCACCAGCACTGTGGTGGGCGTGTCCTTCACCTTTTCGATCACCTCGAAGATTTTCTGCATTTCCGGGCTTGTACCAATGATATTGGCGTAGAGGTTATCGGCGGTGAGCTGCTCGCGGATGATGGCGTGGGTCTTTTCCAGGCTGGCGGAACGGATGTTTTCAACGATAACAATCGCCTGATTGCAAAGTGCGCTCAGCAGGTTGATGATCCGTTCAGAAAAGTAGTGTGAACCGCTTTTACTGAAGAGCAGCACCACCCCCAAAACGTCCTTGCGGATGGACAGCGGGATCACCACCAGGTGGTTATAGGATGGCGCAAAATGCGGCTGTTTGTGGTTTTCGATCTCGTTGGAACGGTACACCCGGGTACAGGCATTCATCAGCGCGTCGTAATACTTATTTTCGGAGGAATAGTTGCGGAAGATCTTATAGTCCCAAGAATCGGGCAATGTCTCGCTGCCATTGAGACAGAGGACGCCGCCGTCAGCTTCGGATATTTCTATCAGGCTATCCAGCGTCTGTTCGATCAGCACGTCCAAGTCTGTAAGGGTGTTCAGCTTCTGGGTGATCTCGTAAAATTGGTTGAACAGGCTTTCTTCAAACTGCACGTCCTGCATTTGGGCGGAGTATTCCTTCGTGATTTTCTGCACCAGGATATCATTTTGTTCCAACAGTTTGATGGAGCCGTACTGCAGGATGACCTTTTTGTTTTCCTTGAGTATCTCGAGCGCTTTTTCCCATTCGCTCAGCTCGTAAAGCACCCCGGCGAGTTCGTAGTTGGCCAGGGAAAGTTCGTAGATATTGGCCGTTTCCACAAAGATCTCGATGGCTTTATGGAGGTGCTGCTTTGCCGCATCCAGGTTTTTGCGTTCCAGCAGGGCGCGCAGGTAGTGGGTTTTGCCTATCTCGAACTGGCGGTTCTGTTCCTCTGCCATCGACAGCGCCTGGTTCAGATAGTAGTCCGCGCTATCGTTGTTGCGGGTGAGAATGAAATAGTAAGCCTGTTTTTGAAAGCCTTCGATGATCTTATCCCGGGCGTTGATGGATTTGAAGAAGTCCAGGCTTTCCACCAGGTAGGAATAGGCTTCCTTAAAGCGGTGCAGCTTGGTGAGCACGCTGCCAAGATTTCCGTAAAGTTCGGCTTTGATGTATTCATCGCTCACGGAGGGCAGCAGTTCCAATCCCTTGAAACAGAGATCGTAGGCAAGGTTCAGCTCGTTCTGTTTTTCGTAAACTTCGCCCAGATTGCTGAAGGAACGCAGCAGCCCCTCGGTGAAGTTGTTCTCCTCGCTTTTCTTGATGGCCTGTTCGTAGAGGTCGATCGTCTGGTTCCAGTCGCCTTGTTTGAAATACAGCGCTCCCAGGTTGTTCAGCGAGGTCACGGTGTTGCGGTAAAAGCCGAAGTCGATGGCCGTCTGCAGGGACTTTTTCAGGGCGTCTTCGGCCTTGTCGAATTCGTTATGATCCATCAGCGTCACGCCGATGTTGTTGTAGATATTGGTAATGTTATAGGGCTCATTGAGCATCTTCTGAAGTTTCAGGGCGTGTTCCAGATACTGCAGGGCTTTTTTCGCGTCGCCGGTGTCGTCCATCAGGCTGCCCAGATTGTTGTAGCAGACGGAGATACCATTCAAGTTGAAGTGTTCCTGCTCCAGTTTGAGGCTGCGAAGGAAGAACTGCTCGCTGCGTTCCCAATCTCCCTGGAACATATAGAGTACGGCCAGATTGTTGTAGATGGCAGCCATGCCTTTGTGGTTTTTCGCCAGGTTGAAGAATGTTTCGGCGTCCTTAAAAGCCTCTTCGCTCTGGTCCCACTCGTTGATATAGTAGTGAATCTTGCCCTTGATCTTTTTGGCTTCGCCCTGCACGGTCCAGCGGCGCGTTTTATCTTCGATGGCGCTCACCTGCCCGATCACGTGTTCCAATACTTTCAGGGCTTCGTCGAATTCCTCGCTTTCGGCCAGGATATCCGCCTTGAGCATCATGATTTTCACCTTCCAGAAGGGATCGATGGATTCAGGCGTATATGTTTTAATGATTTCCAGGGCGAAAGCGGTGCTGTTCACAGCGAAGAGGTTGGCTGCCAGCATATAAACGATCTCTTCAGCGGGCAATTGGTTTTCCGTGCAGATGTGCAGGCCCTGGCGAAGATGCTCGGCCGCCTCGTCCATCTGGTTCAGGCCGGAATGGGCGGCGCCGCATTTTTGATGTATTTGCAATAGTTTTTCTGCTTTCTTGATATGTTTGAGCTGATACTGGCAGAGCTCCAGCAATTTCTCATTGTCGCAAAGCAGTTCCAGTTCCCCGATCAGTCCCTCGAACAGCGCGGCATCGTATTTACCGTTCTGCATCATCAGGCGGATCGTGGTCTGGCGGTGTTCCGCTTTTTTGCCCATGAAGGTGATCAGCTTTTCATACAGCGGGCCTGAGAGGGCTTCGGGATTCTGCTGCAACCAGGTGGCGAGGGAATCCTTTTTCTGCACTGTGCAGCCGTCTTCCACGCAGCCTACCAGTCCCGCCTTGATCAGCGCTTCATGGTCTTTTTTCAAAGTTTTACTCAGGGCCATGGCCTTGATCTGTTCTTCGGTGCCACCTTCGGCCAGAATAAACTTTGCCAGCAGCAGGTCGCGCTGGCTGGCGCTGAGGTTCGGTACTTTTTCCAGATAGATTTGCAGGGGGTCGAAGTTTCTGTCCAGAACTGGGCTGAGGTCAAATCCGGCCTTGGGTTTCATTTCGGAGATGATCTTTTCCACCACCAGCAGGTTGCCGTCGGAGATCTTGCCCAGGATCTCGCTTTCCTTCACATAACCGAGGTCGGCATCGGGGAAGGTGGTATGCAGAAGTTGCTGCAGGTCGTCCGCATTCAGCGCTGGTATCAGTTCCACTTCGGAAAAGCTGAAGAGGCGCTGTTGCGCCAGAACCGCGATCTGGATGCCGCTGTCCTGCGCGTATTGCACCAGATATTGCAGATAGTCGCGGGTATAGCTGTCCAAGGCGTCGCCATCGTCAATCACCAGAGCGGTTGGTAGTAATAGCTTTTCTTGGTTTAGCCGCTCGGTGAGAAAATAGAAAAAGTCGTATTTGAGGCCGGTGCGGTAATTTTCCTGGTGTTCTTTCAACAGAGCGTCAAGCTTGTCTGAATCAACGTCGCAGATCAGCTTCAGCACTTGGGCGAACTGATTGAACTCCAGTGGATGAGGCGAATAGAAGCGTGCGCGACTGTAACTTTTTGTCAGAGCCTCCAGCAAAGGTTTTACCAGATAGGATTTGCCGGAGCCGGATTTGCCGATGATCTCCACCAAATGGCTCGCGCTGTCGTCCCTCAGAATGTTCAGCAGCCGCGTCAGCGGGAACCGCTCGGCAATGAAATTATGCATCTGAAAATTCGATTTGTCGCTCATTCTATCTTCTAT
>CAXYWN010000068.1:0-9669 GCA_964292625.1 uncultured bacterium | reverse complement strand
CACCACTGGCAGCAAACTGCCATTCCATCCCAGTGGGCAGGCGGTAGCCATTGGCTGTCCAGTTGCAGCTTACATTAGTGTGGTTATTGTAGTCTGTGTTCCAGCCACTTGGCCAGCTATCCGGATTGGTGCCATAAGTGCTGTAGCTGTAGCAAGGCGTCAAACACTCCTGCAGACTTCTTATATTACAATACTCGATTGCATCGAACCAGGATACCATTTCCACAGGATTATTTGGATTCCCGCCAAAGTAGGATGGATTATTTCCCATCACAGCCTGATACTCTGCTTGCGTAAGCTCATACTTATCCATATAGAAGCTGCTCACAGTCACATTGGAGGTTTCGTTGTTGAAGGTGCCCCCCTGCACAAGAACAAAGTTCTCTGGGATCGGGGGATTTGGAAAAGTATAGGTCGCGCAGGCAATCTTGCTATCCGCCATTCCATCCCGCGCAGCTTTGGCTTTAATGGTTGTTGTTTGATAAATATCAATCGGGCCGGAATAAACAGGTGAACCTGAGTTGGGAACAGTTCCATCCAGGGTGTAATAGATGGCGGTAAGAAGGGTTTCACAAGTGATGCTTACATGCTGGGCTGTATCATAAGTTCCACCCGACGGGCTGAAGATGGGTGTTGCAACTTCCGGTTCAGTAGGCTTTGAGCAACTGAACAGGGCAAGCAGAAAAAACACCGATAACAGAAGAATCAAAAAGGTGGTCTTGTGCATGGTTTCCTCCCAAGAAACGCTTTAAATCATACAAATCCGCGGCAAAGAAATCTGTCAAGGGGATTTGCCTCGGGAGAAAGCGAAAATCTGTCTCATCCTCATAAGCTTGGCTGGATGAAAAGGGCGGACCATGCCGGCTCAAGTTTTGCTTGACAAGGCGGGCATTTCCTTGTTAATGGCTTTTATAGATAAAATTACCGAAGCGATCTGGAGGAATATTGACGCTGCTGAAGAGAATACTGACGGCCGGCATGATCACTTTCATGCTGATGGGAATGGCCTGCAGTAAGAACAGGAGTCTGTACAAGCAGGCAGCGCAGGAATATAGGCGCGGGGAATTGGAAAGTTCGCTGAGCACCAATGTGGAGGTTCTGCAGCGCAAGCCCTCCTATGCCAAGGCGCAAAAACTGATCAAAAAGACCTATCCACGCCTGATTGCGGAAGGTGAGGAACGTCTGGCGCGGCTCAGCAAGGAAAAGCCGGACGACATCCACGACAAGAGGGTGATTGAATACACGCTGCTGACCGGATATCAAAATCTGGTGAAAGAGATAGACCCTTTGCTGAACCCCAAGACGGGCGAAAAATACAACTTTGCCTTCACTGATTACGCCCAAAAACTGGAGCAGAACAAGCTGGAGGCGGCGGAATACCGTTATCAGTTGGGCGTTGAGATACTCTCCCGGAGTCAGGCGCCGGATGCCCAACGCAGAGCGGCGCGGGAGTTTCAGGCAGCGCTTGGCTACATCCCCAACTATCGGGACGCGGCTCAGCTTTTCACCCGGGCCAGGGGGCTATCCACCAAGCGGGTGACCATCTCCGTGTTTGACGATAAGACCAGCACGCGCAACAAGTATGGCAGCCTGATCGATTTGCTGACGGACACGATTATCTCCAAGCTGGTCCAAGACCAAACGGTGCGAGAATATTGGGACATCGTGAGCCGGGACCAGATTGAGGCCCTGCTCGGCGAACAACAATACGGCGACGGATTTGCCTCCGGAACAGGAAACAACAGCGAGCTGGGCCGTTTTTTGGGCGCGCACGAGATTATGGCCGGCAAGATCATCCAGGTGAATTATGTGCCTGAACGGATCAGCGAACTGGAGTTTAAAGAGACCAAGAACATCGTGACCGGCAAGGAAAAATATAACACAGACAAAGGCAAGGTGCGCCAGCGGGAAGTGAAAGCCGATGTGACCTGCGCTTGGAAAAAATACACCAAGACCGCTTCCGTGCGGATCACGGCTACGTTCAGCCTCATCGAGGTGGATACCGGCATCCTGCAACATCAGGATACGGTGGCGGCAGAATATGCGTGGTCGGATTTTTGGGGAAGAGTGGTCAACAACGGAGACGAGCGGGTTTTGAGCAAAGAGACATTGCAGCTCGTTTACAAAGAGGAGCCCTTCCCGCCCTCGGAACTGGATATGGTCAATTTCGCCCTGGAAAAACTGAGCGAAGAGATTTTGGCCCGGGTGCGAAACTACGTTGTCAAATGAGGCCCCTATCTGGGTGAGCAGATGTCTTGGGGCAAGCCGGGTATGTTAAAAGCATTGACAATCCGGCCGGAGCCAAAAAATGAGTTTTAAAATAATAAAATCATGATGGAGACGTAAATGAAAAACATCCTTGTATTGGGAGCAGCCGGTCAGATCGGATCGGAACTTGTTCCTTACCTCAGAAATATCTACGGCGGCTCAAACGTTGTCGCCACCTATCGCAGCACCCCGCTCATCCCTGAGATTATGGAAGGCGGGCCTTGCGAAAAAATGGACGCCCTCGAAGCTGAAAAGATGTTCGACGTGGTGAAAAAACACAAGATCGACAGCATCATCAACCTGGTGGCGGTGCTTTCCGTGGTGGGCGAAGCGAAGCCGACCCTGGCCTGGAAGATCAATATGGACAGCATGATCAATGCGCTGGAGATTGCCCGTCAGACAGGCGCAAGTGTGTTTTTGCCCTCCTCAATCGGCGCTTTCGGGCCCTCGACTCCGATGGATCAAACACCGCAGGACACGCTGATGCGCCCCACCACCATCTATGGCATTTCCAAGGTGGCGGCCGAACTTTGGGGAGATTATTACTTCCTCAAATATGGCGTCGATACCCGCGGATTGCGCTATCCCGGCATCATCTCCAATGTGACCCTGCCCGGCGGCGGGACCACAGACTACGCCGTGGAAATCTATTATGAAGCCATCCGGAACAAGAGCTACACCTGCAACCTGGGGGCCGGAACCTTTTTGGATATGATGTATATGCCGGACGCCCTGCGCTCGCTGGTGGAACTTATGGAAGCCGACCCCGCCAAACTGAAACACCGCAACTGCTTCAACGTCTCCGCCATGAGCTTCGATCCCGAAATGATCGCTTCAGAAATCAAAAAGCACATTCCCGAATTCCGCATGGGATATGATGTAAGCCCCGCCAAACAAGCCATCGCGAACAGTTGGCCGAACAGCATGGACCACAGCGCCGCCCAGCAGGAATGGGGCTGGAAACCTGAATACGATTTGGCCGGGATGACCAAGGATATGCTGAGCATCCTGAGCGCCAGACTATAAAATATGCTCAAAACCGGTATTGCCGGCGTTGGGCGTATTGGACGTTTCCACGCCGGCAAATTCCTGGCTAATCCTCGCTGCGCGCTGATTGGAGTCTATGACATCGATGAGGCGCGTTGCCTGAAAGCCGCGCATGACTTTGGTGTGAAGGCCTTTGGCAGCTTTGCAGAGCTGTTGGACGCTTGTGACGCCGTGGATGTTGCCGCCACCACCAGCGCTCACTTCGAGCTTGCCCGGGCTGCTTTGCTGGCGGGAAAACCGGTGTTCGTGGAAAAACCGTTCTGCGCGGAACTGGCGCAGGCGGAAGCATTGGTGGAGCTGGCAGAAAAGCATGACCTCAAGATCCAGGTGGGGCATATCGAACGCTTCAATCAGGTGATCCTCAAAGCTGAGGAATATATCCACGAGCCGCTGTTCGTCGAATCCACGCGCATCTCCAGTTTCCAGCCGCGGGGAACGGATGTTTCCGTGGTTCTGGATTTGATGATTCACGATATCGACCTGATATTGGACTTTGTGGGCAGTCCGCTGAGCTCGGTGCAAGCCAATGGAGCGGCGATTCTGACCCCCTTCCCCGACATCGCCAACGCCAGGCTGGAATTCGCCAACGGCAGCGTCGCCAACGTGACCTCCTCCCGCGTGGCGCTCAAACATGAACGCCAAATCCGCTTCTTTGGGCGGGACGCCTATATCTCGCTGGATCTGATTTCCCGGCAGGGAACTGTGATCCGCCCCAGTATTCACGCTCAGAGCTTACTGCAACGCATGATGGGGGGAGATGAGGCTGTGAAGCCGGAAGAGCTGATTGACTCCGAACACTTCGACCTGAGCACTACGGAGCAGGACGCGCTGGAACTGGAGCTGGGAGCATGGGTGGACGCCATCCTCGACAACAAAAAACCTCTGGTGGACGGACATGCGGGACTCCGCGCCCTACGCGCCGCCAGCATGATCACCCAAGCCATTAACCGACAAAACGAAAAACGGACCTAAACGAAATGAAAAACATTCTGATTACCGAAATAGCCAAGCACCTGGGCGAGGAAATCACCCTCAGAGGCTGGGTTCGCACCATCCGCCACAGCGGGAAACTGCTGTTCATCGTCCTGCGCGACGGCACCGGAGAAATGCAATGTGTGGCCTTCCAGCCTGATCTGGGCGAGGAAATGTTTGAAACCGCCAAACACCTCACGCTGGAATCATCCTTGATCATCAGCGGAATCGCCAAGCCGCATCAGAAGCTGGCGGGGCAGTTTGAGCTGGCCATCAAGTCCCTCTCCCCCATCCAGATAGCGGATGAATATCCCATCGGCAAAAAAGAACACGGCCCCGACTTTCTGCTTTCCAACCGGCATCTCTGGATCCGTTCCTCCAAGCAATGGGCCATTCTGCGCATTCGCCACAGCGTCTATTATGCCATCTGCGACTGGCTGAACCAAAACTACTACGTGCGCTTTGACTCTCCCATCCTCACCCCCAACGCGTGCGAAGGCACCACCACCCTCTTCGATCTGGAATATTTCGACGAAGGCAAGGCCTACCTCTCGCAATCCGGACAGCTCTATCTGGAAACCGGAATCATGAGTTTGGGTCGGGTTTACGACTTCGGTCCGGTCTTCCGCGCGGAACGCTCCAAAACGAGGAAACACCTCACGGAATTCTGGATGATGGACGCCGAGGCAGCCTTTGTGGAACACGAGGAAAGCATGCAGATTCAGGAAGACCTGATTCGCCATGTGATCCGCACTGTGCTGAAGGATTGCGCGATGGAGCTCACAGCGCTGGAACGCGATATCGACACGCTGAAAGCGGCGGACACCCCCTTCAAAAGGATGACCCACCGCGAAGCCATCGACTATCTGCGCTCCAAAGGCAGTGAGATCACCCACGGCAGCGATCTGGGCGCCGCGGACGAAGTTCTGCTCACCGAAGGTTCGCCCGTGCCCATCTTCATCGAAAAATGGCCCAAGGAAATCAAGGCCTTCTATATGAAACGTGATCCGCAGGACCCAAGTTTGGTTCTGGGCAGCGACTTGATTGCCCCCGAGGGTTATGGTGAAATCATCGGCGGTTCGCAGCGCGAGGATGACCACGACCTCCTGCTGGAGCGGATGAAGGCGGAAAACATGGTCATCGAGGACTATCAGTGGTTTTTGGACATGCGCAAATACGGCAGCGTGCCGCACAGCGGATTTGGGATTGGGCTCGAACGCCTGGTGACATGGATGAGCGGCACCCATCACATCCGCGAAACAATACCTTTTCCAAGGATGATCTATCGAATTTATCCCTAAATACGGAAACAGTTAAGTTTATCCCTCCTGCCTGACGCCAGGCAGATGTTTCCCTTTGAATTTAAATAAATACAATGGAGCCAAGGATGAATTACTCCAATTCTTTTTCCCGGGTGACAAGCGTGATGAAATCGTCGCTTATCCGTGAACTGGTGGCGTCCACCAAGAACATTCCAGATCTGATCTCGTTCGCCGGCGGTTTTCCTTCGCCGAAAACATCCCCGACCGAGCAACTGGCGGAGATTTTCCGCGAAGTGGTACAGAAAGAAGGCAGGGACGTGCTGCAATATGGAGCCAGCGAGGGCGACAGCATCCTCAAAGAGCAGCTGATCAAATGGGAAGGCTATGACCTCGACCCCGAGGAAATGATCATCACCGTGGGAGCCACAAACGCGCTCTACTACTATGGCAAAGCGCTGCTCGATCCCGGCGATGTGATCCTCTGCGAAGCGCCCACTTTTCTGGGTTCACTGGTGGCTTTTGATGCCCTGGAAGCTGATTGCCAAAGCATTCCCTTCGATTCCAACGGCATCATCATGGAGCAACTGGAACACAGGGTCAGTTCCTTGCGCAAGAATGGTAAAAAGATAAAGTTTATCTATATCATCCCGGACTTTCACAATCCGGGCGGCATCAGCTACAGCCTGCAGCGGCGACGTGAACTGATCCGCTTTTGCATCGACAACGAGATTCCCATCGTGGAAGATAATCCCTATTCCCGGCTACGCTATGACGGCGAGCCGCTACCCACTTTCTACCGGCTGGCACGCGAGGAGTTTAACCGCTCCCCGATCGTGACGGAAATCGTTTCCTTTTCCAAGATTCTCGGCCCCGGCATGCGCATGTCTTTCGCCAAGGGTGAAGCAAGCCTGATCTCCAAAATGGTGTCTTGGCAGCAGAAGATCAATATCACGCCGGACTGCGTTTCACAAAGGGCCGTGGCCCGTTTCCTGGAGCAAGGGCTGATGGATCCGCATATCGAAAGCATCCGCGCCTTCTACGCCCCCTATCTGCACAAAATGCTCTCCGATCTGAAGACATTTATGCCAGCTAACGTGCAGTGGACCAAGCCCGAGGGCGGCATCTTCCTCTGGATGACCCTGCCGGAAAATATTAACGCCGATGAACTCTTTAAAGAAGCCGCTCAGCACAAGGTTTCCTTCATCCCCGGTTCCAAATTCTATCCGGAGGGTCAGGAAAAGTTCAACACTCTGAGGCTCAATTTCAGCTTTGCCACGCAAGAGCAGATCGAAACAGGCATCCGGAGTCTGGCAGGATTGCTGGTTTAAGCTGGCGGGAAGACTGATGCAGAGAATTACCCGCAAGATGAGCTCAACCCTTGGGAACTTAAGGTTTGCAGCGCTGCTGCTGGTGGCACTGATACCGGCGCTGTTGGGAGCGGAAATGATTACCCACAGGGTGGTTACCGACGATACCCTCTACAATATCAGCAAGCGTTACGGCGTGACTATTGAAGATATAATGAAAATCAACAACCTGCGGGATTACACGATCAGCCTCAACCAGGTGCTGAAAATCAAGGAAGTCGATCCCTATGCGGCCGTCACCTATACTCCCGCGCCGGAAAGCGGCTTTTCCGAGATCTCGAAGCTACCGCCAGACCCAGCTAACCCGCTTTTTTCCGCCAGCATCGACACCGACGGAAACTGGCTGAATATCCGCAAGATTCCTGCCAATACCATCTATGGTGAAGACGCCGCCGGAAACCGTTATTACGCCGGCATCATGCAGGAAAAACATGAATTTGGCGAGCTTAAACTGCAAGGCAGATTGAGCGCGGAACAGAGACAGGCAGGCAAGCTCACCGATACATGGCTGGCTTGCCAGGACGGCTCTGGAAAGTGGCTCTGGGCCAAGAATCTGGCTCCGGTGGTGACCGACGGGGAACCGCAATTGGCTTTGGCTGTGGACGCTTCCGGCACCATATACGTGGCGGGTGCCTTCATGGGTGAGATCGAACTCGGAGCCGAAAAGCTTATCTCTGCTGGCGGCAGCGATATCTTTGCGGCGAAGTTCGACAAGCTCGGAAACTTGCTCTGGAACAAACATGCCGGCAGTTTGGAAGATGTTTGCTTCCCCGCTATCGCTTTGCACGCGAACGGCAATATCTGTTTGGCGGGAGAATTCAGCGGCACGCTTAATCTGGATACCTTGAATCTGCGCGCCGGAGGTGAGACTGACATCTTTGTTGCCATGCTGGATTCCGCGGGAAGCTGTCTCTGGGCCGAAAGGACCAACGGCGCAAGGTCGGAAAAGCTATTGAAACTGGAAATTGCCTGGGATGGTGGGATTATCGTTTTTGGCTCTGCCACCGGGACAATGAATCTGGGCTCCAGCAGCGTAGGCTCGAAGGTTGATTCCGCGGGCAACATCTTGTTTCTGGCGCGGTTGAGTGCCGATGGACAATGGAACTGGGGCAGCCGCATCCAGCAACTTTTGGAAGAGGGCAGAGGGAAGTATTTTGACACCGATGCCAACGGCAATACATGGTTCAGCGACAATCTTTACGGCAGTCCGGTGCCAAACCCCATCTACGTTGGTGCCATGAGCGTCAATTCCAGCCTGAGTTTGCTGGATAGCAAAGGCAAAAAGCTCTGGACTCGCAACATGGAAGGAACTGACGTTTCCATCGACTGGATCAGTTCCGGACGAGATGCGGATGTCTTTATCGCCGGCACTTTTGGGGGCAGCCTCACTCTGGGAAGCCAGAAATTTGAGAGCGGTGAGCAGAAAGCGCAGTTCTACGCGCGTTTCGACCGCAGCGGCAAATGCCTCTGGGCCCGCAAATGGTTGGGAACGGACCTGCGTTTCATCGAAACAGATCCTTTGGGAAACCTGTTTTTGGTGGCAAAATACCGGCCCTATGTCGATTCCGGCGGGCAGCCCTACTACCTCGACAGGAATGAGGGCAAGCTGTTCGTCGCCCAGCTGGATGAATCCGGAACTTGGGGTTGGGCGGCTCAGACAGAATCAAACGGTTCGCCTCTGCTGCTCAACGTGGATTTCGACTCCCGGGGAAATCTGCGCATCGCGGGATCCTGCCTGGGCGAGATTCGCTTCGGCGCTCAGAAACCTTGACTCCAAGCGAGTTTGAAGCTTAGTAAGTTCCGCGCTCAGGTATAGACCAGCAGTTCCTGGTCCTGATTCGCCCAACTGTAGCGGACTTCACCCACAAAAACGGTGTGATCGCCGCTGCGCACCTGGCTGGTGATCTCGCATTCAAATACTGCCACGGCGTCTTTGGGGACGGGTAGCTTGTGCAGTTTGCCGGGGAGGGACTGAACGTTTCCCTTCTCCAGCTTGTCGATATCCCGGCCGGAACTGGAGCCCGCCATGGCGCAGAGCGGCTTCATCAGCACCGAAGGGAATACGAGGTTGAAAAACCGGCTCTCCAGCAAACATTCGTGCGAATACCGGTTGTGTCCGATCGAAATGGCGAACATCGGGGGCTGGATCGAGGTTCGCATAAACCACTCCAGGGTGATGAGATTGTATCCGCCGTTGGGCTTTTCCATCACTGCCAAAGCCACTTTGGCGGGCAGATGGACCAAGCCGTAGGCACTGGTTAAATCAGTCTGTTTCATGTTTCAATGTCCTGTGTTTTTGTTTTACAAACAATATAATCAATTTGGCCCTCGGAGAAACCGGATTCTGCCCTTACAGCGAGTTTCAGAGACCGGGGTCAGAGAAAATACATGTTCTGATAAATAGGAGACTGTTCAATGAGAAGGGATTAATTTCCAATAGCTTAGGGCATTAATGGTGTAAAATGTGGGCGAAGCATCTCAATTTTAGCTCTTATCAATAATTGGCCAGAAAATGTTCGCTAAAGTCCCATCGGGACGTCATTTCAGATAGTAACAATAACCAGATGCAGCATGAGTCCCGGCGGGACGGCATATTCGCTAAACGTGAATCATTTCATCCAAAGTAAAGGGTTGTATTGGAAATCAGCAAGGAGGCGATAGCCCGTTATATCTAAAATGTCGTCCGCACGGGACTCAGAGGAGGGGCTGATGAACGTGTTTCTAGCTAAAATGTCGTCCCGATGGGACTCATG
>CAXYWN010000067.1:0-9678 GCA_964292625.1 uncultured bacterium | reverse complement strand
AGCAAAGACAGGGCCTTCCACGCAAACGCGCTGCTAGCTCTCCCCCACCGGCACCGCGCAGCCGTGACACGCGCCCAGGCCGCAGGCCATACAGGCTTCCAGAGAGGCATAATGTTCAATAGAGCCGATGCAGGCTTGCAGGGCTTTGAGCATTGGCAGCGGCCCGCAACTGAAGACAATATCTATGTTCGCCGCCTTGATGATCTCCGCAACGTCCTGGGTGACGTAACCCTTGGTGCCGGAGCTGCCGTCCAGAGTGTAAGCGCGATCGCAGGGAAAAACATCGGAAGCGCAGGCTCCGCCGTGGATGAGGCTTATGTTGTTTTTGGGCTCCAATACCCGGCGTAAATAGCTTATGGGGGGATATCCGATCCCGCCGCTCACCAGGAGGGCATTGCGGCCTTCCACCTCCGGAAAGAAGTTGCCCAGCGGGCCGATGAGTAGAAGGGAATCTCCCTCTTTCAATTCAGCCAAGGCTTGGGTGCCGGGACCCACGCTCTTGATCAGAAAAGAGATTTCGCCAGCGGCGGCCTGGTAAACGCTCACCGGTTTGAACAGACGCCTGGCCTGGGAAGGCAGGCCGGATTTGATCTCAAAGAACATTCCCGGCCGACACTGGTGAGCCAAATCCGGCGCTGAAACACTGATCCTCAGGTAATCACGGTTGATTAGCTCAGTCTCTCGCAGGGGCAATTTACGGAAGTTTGGCATAGTCATACCTGCCAGGTGATCCTGCCCTCCAGAAAGGTGCAAAGCACGCGTCCGGAGAGGGTTTGGCCCAACCAGGGGGAGTTTTTGCTCTTGGAGAGGATGGATTCTTCGGTAAAGGTGGTGGAGGCTTCCAGGTCGATGATGTTCAGGTCGGCGGGATAACCTGCTTTGAGTTCGGCCGGAGGCAAGTCCAGAATCCTGGTTGGCGCAAGCGTCAAAGCTTCCACCAGGCGTTCCAGGGAAAGGTGTCCGGGCTTCACCAGATGGTGATACAGCGCGCAGAAAGCGGTTTCGAGACCGATGATGCCAAAGGGAGCGTGGTCGAATTCTCGCACCTTTTCGAAATCCGCGTGGGGAGCGTGATCGGTGGCGATACAGTCGATGGTGCCGTCTTTGAGGGCAGCCAGGCAGGCCAGGCGATCCTTTTCGGTGCGTAGCGGAGGTTTCATCTTGGTGTTGGTGTCGAAGCTCAGGCAGGCATCCTCGTTCAGGAGCAGGTGGTGAGGCGTGACCTCGCAGGTAACCATCACGCCATTTTCCTTGGCCTGACGCACCAGTTCAATCGACCGGGCGGTGCTGATGTGGGCGATGTGGAGATGGGATTCGGTGTTTTCAGCCAGCATGATATCGCGGGAGACAATCACTTCCTCAGCCAGGGCGGGAATCCCCGTGAGGCCGAGTTTGGAGGATATCTTGCCGCCGTGGATCTGGCCTTTCCCGGCCAGGTTATAATCCTCGGCGTGGATCACCAGCGGGAGGCCAAAATTGGTGGCGTAGCGCATGCAGTTGAGCATCAGCTTGGAGTTCTGGACACAATCTCCATCGTCAGAAACGGCCACAATTCCATCGGATTTCATCGTTGCCATTTCGCTGATCTCGAGGCCTGCGCTCTTTTTGGTCATCGCACCGATCACATAGACTTTGGCAAAGCCCAGGTCTTTGGCGCGGCGCTGGATATAGTCCACCGTGGCGATGTTATCAACGATGGGATCGGTGTTGGGCATCACGCAGAGGCTGGTGAAACCGCCATGCGCGGCGGCGCGGGTGCCGGATACAATGTCTTCCTTGTAGGTTTGGCCGGGATCGCGCAGATGCACATGGAGGTCCACAAACCCGGGACAGATGTGCTTTCCGGAGGCGTCGATGATTTTATCCGCCTTTTCGGGCAGGTTTTTGGCAATCTTGGCTATTTTGCCTTTTTTGATCAGGATGTCGCGGGGTTGAAACTTTCCATTGACGTAAGCTGTGCCGTTTTTGATGAGAATAGTCATTTTATCCCTCCCTTAAAGTTTTCCGCCGAGAATGAGAAACATCAGCGCCATCCGCACGGCAACGCCGTTGGCGACCTGTTCCACAATGATGCTCTGGCTGCTGTCCGCGATCTCCGGCAGGATCTCCACGCCGCGGTTCATCGGGCCCGGATGCATTATCAGGGCATCCTTTTTGGCATACTGGATGGTTTGGCGGGAAAGCACGTAGTGTTTGCTGTATTCCTCGAGGCTGGGGAACAGGCCTTCTGTCATCCGCTCTGTCTGCATCCGCAGGCCCATCACGATGTCGGCGTCGCGCAGGGCTTCACGCAGGTCGTATTCCACCCGGCAGCCGAATATATCCTCCATATTGCCAGGCATCAGAGTGCGTGGACCGCAGATGGTGACGTGCATCCCCAGTTTCTTCATCCCGATGAGATTGGAGCGCACCACGCGGCTGTTGAGGATGTCGCCGACGATGGTGATTTTGAGGCCATGAAGTTTATTGATGCGTTCCCAGATGGAAAAGATATCCAAAAGTGCCTGCGTGGGATGGGCGTGGCGTCCGTCTCCGCCGTTGATGACTGGCTTTCCGGAGTATTTGTTGACGAGCTGGGGACTGCCGGGGCTGCTGTGACGGATACAGTAAAGATCGATGCCCATGGCGTCGAGAGTGTAGATGGTGTCCTGCAGGCTTTCACCCTTCTGCAAAGATGAGACTGATGCCTGAAAGCTCACCACATCTGCGCTGAGACGATTGGCGGCGAGTTCGAAACTCATCCGGGTGCGGGTGCTGTCTTCCACAAAGAGGGTGCAGACGGTCTTGCCGCGCAGGGTGGGGATTTTTTTGTATTCACGCAGGTTGATTTCTTTCATGCCCTTGGCGGCTTCCAGGATGTACATGATCTCGTCAGCGGAATAGTCATCAAGGTCGAAGAGACTGCGGCTCACGAATTGGGGCGTAGGTTCCATTGTTGCTCCTTTCCGGCTCACTGGCTCGGATTAAAGGTCTGAATTTTATCCTATTTTATCTTAGGGCTGAATTGGTCAAGGTTTTTTTGGCCTCGATCTCTCTGTTGAGATTTTCAGGGAGAGCCTATCTCAGAGCTGCGGGAATTCCGCGGGCGAATATTTGTGTTGACAGATAATGTGTAATATTGGATTGCGTTAGGAAATAAATGAGGCTCAAAATGATAACTAATTCAAGTTCAGCTGCTCAGGCAGACAAAGATACAATGCAACCCACTTATATCGGTGATCTCAAACTTGAAATCCCGATTATTCAGGGCGGAATGGGCGTCGGTGTGTCCCTCGACGGACTCGCTGCCGCGGTCGCCAATGAAGGCGGTGTCGGCACAATCTCCGCCATTGCCTCCGGATTCAAAGAAAAGGATTTTTATTCCAACAACCGCGAAGCCAGCCTCCGCGGCCTGGAAAAGATCATCCGCCAAGCCAGAGCCAAGACCAAGGGCATCCTGGCGGTGAACATCATGGTCGCGCTCACTAATTTTGCCGATCTTGCCCGTGTAGCCATCGCGGAAGGTATCGATCTGATCATCTCCGGTGCCGGTTTGCCGCTCAGTTTGCCGGAGTATCTGACTCCCGGCAGCAAGACCAAGCTTGTTCCGATTATCTCCACCAGCCGCGCGCTGAACATCGTCATCCGCAAATGGCTCAAATCCTATAACTATCTGCCGGATGCAGTGATTTTGGAAAGCCCTTATTCCGGAGGTCACCAGGGCGTGAAATATGACGACATCGGGGACAGTGATTTCGATCTTGAACAGCAGCTTCCCAAAGTTCTGGAGCTTTTGGCAGAGGTCGAAAAAGAGCACGGCAAACACATACCGGTGTTCGTTGCCGGAGGCGTGCAGACCGGAGCGGACATCCGCAAGTTCATCGAGATAGGCGCCGCCGGAGCACAGATCGGCACACGCTTTGTCACCACTCATGAATGCGATGCCAGCCAGGAATTTAAAGATATGTATATCCGCACCAAAAATCCGGAAGACATCGTGGTGATCAACAGCCCCGTGGGACTCCCTTTGAGGGTGTTGCGCACCAAGTTTGTGGAAAGTATCCAGCGCGGCGAGAGAAAGCCGGTCAATTGTTATTATAAATGCCTGCACACCTGTGTTTATACCGACGTTTCCTTTTGCATCGCCAAGGCCCTGATCGACGCCCAAGTTGGGAATATCGACGAAGGCCTCTGCTGCAGCGGCGTGAACGGCTGGATGAATAACGAGATCGTGAGCGTTCACGAGCTGATAGAACAATTCAAGGATGAATACCGCAACGCAGCGACCTGAACCGCAAAATTAGTTGAGGCACTACGGCAGGAATCGACATCCGGCCCTATAAATAATATTGGTCACAGATGGGAAAAGTCTTGACTGATAATCCCCTCCTAATTTTGTGTATTAGCTAAATATAAAAAAACTTCACAGGAGATAAATGATGAAACGTCTCGTGATACTGGCTCTGGCAGCGATGCTCTTTTTGACAGCATGCGCCACGAACAGAGAGAAACTCAACCCGAGGGCGATGGTCGATCTGAAATCCGCCAATGTCGCCTATAATCAACAGAATGTCGAAGAAGCCCTTAGATACTACAACCTGGTGCTCACCGACAATCCCAACCACGCCCACGCCCTGAGAAGGGTTGCGGATATCAATCTTTACTATGGCGAGACCATTGCCGACAAAGCCGCGGAATATAACAAAGCCGCCTACGAAGGTTACGACAAAGCCATTGCGACCATGGAAAAGTATGAGAAAACCACCGATGAAGAGCGCGCGACTATACGCGATATGAAAAAGCGCCGCATCAGCGCCTGGACGCGTATCTTCAACGCCGCGGACGCTCAGCTTACCGAGGGAAACACGGCCAAAGCCATCGAGATCTTTGAGCTCGTCTCCGCCATGGATCCCGCCAGAACAGAACCGCTCTATAAGCTTGCCAACATCTATCAGAAGGAATTGAAGGACGAAGCCCAAGCTGAGGCCATCCTGCTCAAGATCTATGAAGTGGATCCCAACGATGCTGAAGTTCAGCAACAGATGGGTATTTTCTACCTGAACAAAAAAGATTATACAGCCGCCATCCCCTTCTTCGAGAAGGTGAAACTGGCCGAACCGCTGAACGTGAATAACCTGATGAACCTGTCCTTCTGCCAGTTTGAACTGGAGCAGTATGAAGCTGCCAAGCTAAACAACCAGTTGGTGCTGGCCATCGAACCTCGCAATGAAGACGCAATTTCCGACGCCAAATACATCGCCTACAAGCTCAAAGACAACGCTGGCGCGCTTGATTATCTGAAACAGTTGCTGGCCCTGCGCGATAACGACAAGGATTATCAGGAAATCAGCTTCCTGCTGAACGAAATGAAAAACTATGCCGAGATGATCACCTATGCCCGCAAATGGTACAACTATGACGAAACCAACAAGGATGCCGTCAGATTGGTGATTCTGGGCGCGCAAAAGACCGGCAATAAAGCCCTCGAAACCGAATACAACAATATCCTTAAAAAGATAAACTAAAGCCTTTGTTAATAAAGAAAGCCTGTCCGCTATCCGGTCAGGCTTTTTCTTTATAAGATGAAACTCAAAAAAGCCACTCTATACGCCCTGGGCGCCGTGTTGGCGTGGTCCACGGTATCCACCGCCTTCAAGCTCAGCCTGAAACATCTCACGCCTCTCGGTCTGCTGTTTTTCGCGTCTGTCTCCGCCACCCTCTTTTTAGCGGCAGTGAATGCCTTTACCTGGAGAAAAGAAAAACCTGATTTCTCCAACTGGCTGCGTTCGATTCCTGCCGGTTTGCTGAATCCCTTTTTGTATTATCTGATGCTTTTCGTGGCCTACGACCGCCTCCGCGCCCAGGAAGCGCAGGTGCTGAATTACACCTGGGCGATCGTGCTGGCCGTGCTTTCGGTTTGGCTGCTCAAAGAGCGGTTCCGGCTCAAAGACATGCTGGCCCTGCTGTTCAGTTTTATCGGCGTGATAATCATCTCCACCCGGGGCAGAGTGTTTCAGATGCAGTTTGAGGATCCGCTGGGTTCGTTGCTTGCGGTTTCCACCTCGCTGGTTTGGGCGTTTTATTGGATCCTGAACATGAAGGATGACCGGACCGCCAAAACCAAGCTGCTGCTCAATTTCTTGGTGGGGACCCTCGCCACCGCGATCTATGCTCTGATCCGGGGAAAACTCAATCTGGAAGGGCTGTTTACTGGAGGCGGGGTGATCGGTTTGGGACTTTTAGGCGGACTCTTTGTGGGGATTTTCGAGATGGGGTTCACCTTCTTCCTCTGGCTGAAAGCTCTGGAATCCAGCGACAGCACCGCCTCCATCGCCAATTTGATTTTCCTGACGCCCTTCGTCTCGCTGATCTTCATCGCCCTGATTCTCAAAGAGAGCATTCATCCCGCCACGCTGGTCGGATTGCTGGTGATTATCGGGAGCAATCTCTGGCAAAAACGTTGATTTAATAACTAAATGGGTAGTTCAAGCTGGTCGCAACTGGCTTGGTCGCCCAGATCCAGTTTGCCCACCCCCACTCCCAAGTGCCTGATCTTGCGTCCCTCCTCCCAGTTCGCCACCAATAGTTTTTGCGCGTATTCGAAGAGCACAGCCTTGTCGCAACTAAGCTCGGGAAGCGAACATGAGCGGGTGATACACTCAAAATTGTCATATTTGATCTTGACAAGAACATTGCGAGCCTGGATGCCCCGATAAGACATCCGATTCACCAGTCTGCCCGCCAAATCCTGAAGTTCTTCCAAAAGTTCTTCGATCTCACCAAGATCGCTGTGGAAAGTGCTTTCGCAGCTTATCGATTTCGGATCGGATTCAGTTATCACCTCGCGGTTGTCGATTCCCCTCACCACTTGATAGTAGTAGAGTCCGGCTTTGCCAAAGATACGGTGTAGAACCAGCAATTCCTGCCGGAAGAGGTCTTGTCCGTTGTGAACGCCCATTTTTTTCATCCGGGCGGCGGTAACCCTGCCAATGCCGTAGAATTTCTCGATCGGCAGGTTGAAGAGGATTTCCTGCGCGTTTTCCTCGGTGATCACGCTCAGCCCGTCCGGCTTATCCAGGTCGGAGCCGATCTTGGCGAGGAATTTGTTGAAAGAAACCCCGGCTGAGCAAGTCAGTCCTGTCGAGGAGAGGATATCAGCTTTGATCTGCCTGGCGATCTCCGCAGCGTCCGCTGCTCCGGCCATGTTTTGAGAAACGTCCAAATAGGCCTCATCCAAAGACATCGGCTCCACCAAGTCTGTGTAACGGTGAAAAATCTCGCGTATCTGTTCCGACACTTCCTTATACAGTTGAAAATTGCAGTGCACAAAGATCCCCTGCGGACAGAGCTTCCAGGCCTGATGTGAGCTCATGCCGCTGTGAACACCGAATTTCCTGGCCCCATAGGAACATGTGCAAACCACGCCCCGGCCGTTGGGGTTGCCCCCCACAATGAGGCATTTACCTCTTAGATCAGGATTCTCCCGAATCTCGATCGCAGCGAAATAGGCGTCCATATCGATGTGGATGATCTTTTTCATACGGCCATTTTGCTGTCCAGCCAGGATAGGTCAAGTTATTTTCGCTTTTGCAAAGTCTCACCCCAACTTAGCAGCAGATGCCATCTCCTGCGATTAACGCAAAAGTCCTTTGGATATGATTACATTCGGATTATTATGTTGTAAGGATAACAATTACCCTGAGTAAAGGAGTCCAAAATGAAAAGATTAGAAGATAAAATAGCCCTGATCACCGGTGCAGCCATGGGCATGGGCGAGGCGGAAGCACGCCTGTTTGCCGAACATGGCGCCTCCCTGGTTATTACTGATATAAACAAGGTTGAGCTTGAAAAAGTCGCCCGGGAGCTGATTGCTAAAGGCACCAAGGTGCTGGCGCTCGAGCATGATGTCTCCAGTGAGCAGGATTGGATAAGAGTAGCTGGCGAAGCTCAAAAGACCTTTGGCAAGATCGATATTCTGGTCAATAATGCCGGAATTGTGGATTCTGCTGGAGTGGAAGCCACCACGCTAGAAAAATGGCATAAAATCATCGGCGTGAACCAAACCGGAACCTGGCTGGGCATGAAATACATCATTCCTCTGCTGAAGAAAGCCGGAGGCGGCTCGATTATCAATATTTCTTCCGTTTATGGGTTAATCGGAGGTGGAAACTCCGCCGCTTACCAAGCATCCAAAGGTGCTGTGCGGATTCTCTCCAAAACTGCTGCCATGGAATATGCCTCAGCCAATATCCGGGTAAATACGATTTTCCCGGGAGCCATAGACACGCCCATGGTGGCCTCCGCGGTAGATGACGAAGCCCTGAAAGGATTGCTAAGCCTGGTGCCGTTGCACCGGATCGGCAAACCGCAGGAAATAGCCTACGGCGTCCTCTATTTTGCCAGCGATGAAAGTTCTTACACCACCGGAGCTGAACTGGTGATTGACGGAGGTTGGACTATACCTTAAGTCATGATGAATGAAAAAGCCTGTCCCTGAGAATACGCCATATTGCAAAGCGAGTCCGACCACAAGCCGGACTCGCTTTATTTGTCATTTGAGACTATTTCATTAGCATCATTTTGATGGTTTTGGACTCGTTTTTGGTTTGAATCCGGGCAAAATACATTCCGCTGGCCACGCCGAGGCCGTTTCCGTCACATCCGTCCCAACGCAGGCTGTGGTTGCCTCCGGAGAGTTTTCCCCGGTGCAGGGAGCGCACTTTCTGGCCACGGATATTGAATATCTCCACGGTGACGTCGTTGCTCAGGGCGAGGTTGAAGGCGATGTTCACATCCGGATTGAAGGGATTCGGATAGGCCGCGAGAGCGGAGATGGGGCTTTGGACGAGATCCTCGAGGCCCACCACATAGTTGCTGACGCGGATATAACCTTCATAAAGGCCGGCAGCGGGCGGATTCCAGACAAACTCTTCCGGGCAGGTCACATAGTGAGGGATGTCGTTCAAAACCAGCAGGGTCTGCCATTGGTTGCCGGCGCCGCTTGATTCAAAAAGCAGATGCTGAGGCTCGTCTGTTCCCACTTGCAGGCGGATGTTGTAGAACTCGGCCTGTTGCGGTTCGTTAAATGGCGCGCGGAACTCGCTGAAGAGGTTCCAGGTAGAGGTAGAATCAGCAGTGGCATGATGGAGCCAGAGCGCCGAACTGTTGTTCAGAGGCGGATATGGCGCCCGGGGCAGGTCAAAACGGAAATCCAAGGCCCCCGTGGACAGGGGATGTAGGCCAAGCTCGATCGAGCCGGGATGGCCGTCCAGGAGCTTCACCCTCAGTTTGAAAGAAGGTGACGGCGACAGCATCAATGGACCATCAAAGAAGGGATAGAAACGAATCTGCGGCGCCAGAGCAACAGGACCGTTGTAAAATATGAGAAAGGCTTCCCAAGGTTCTATCCTGTTCACCAATTCGTAATCCGTGCCGCGGTAAACAAAAACCGCGGGCGAAATCAGTTCCTGCCCCAGCATTTCGCTGAAACGGTACAACTGACCGTTCAGCGTGAAGCTGAGGTCCTCCAGATCGTAGGCGCAGAGATGGGGATTGGGTATGAAGTTCCAGCCCGGGATCAGATCGAAATTCCAGGCCTCGCTCTGGATGGGAGCCACGCTGCTGTAGAAGTTGACGTCGTCGCTATGCACCCAATACGCGGTGCCGAAATCAAAATCCTGGGTGAGCCCCCACAATCCC
>CAXYWN010000066.1:0-9803 GCA_964292625.1 uncultured bacterium | reverse complement strand
AATAGAGTTCGTCGTCCTCGTTCTGATGATAGTAGCCCGTGAGGAAGGAATAGTCGGCTTCGGCGAGCGTGTGGCGCTCCCTCAGGTGGAGCACGAGGGCCAGTTTGTCGTCGGGCAAGGCGGTGTGGCTGCTATCCTGAATGGCGGTGACCAGGGAGATCAGATAACGCGCGGAAGGCCCGTCCGGAAAGCGCTCGCGCACACGAGCGATGAACGCGGGAAAGAGGGCGGAATCCTCGACTTCCCAGCTCTCGATGGGGGACGAATCGACGCCGCTGATATAGTAGCTGAGAATCGCGTTGAAATAGCCGCTTTCCTCGAGCTTGGCCAGCCAATCCGTGATGGGTTTTGCCTCCTGATTTAGGATGGAGGCGGCAATCAGCATCGCATAGATGTCCTGCTTTGCGTCTGAGGGGCCTGAGAGCGCGTTTATGGAGTTTGAAATCTTTTCCAGTATATCAGGGCGTTTTCCCAGTAAAGCGGCGTAAGCGAGTGAATTGAGCAGCTCAGCGTCACCTGTGGCCAAAAGCGGTTCGGCGAGCTCGATCAACACCGGATTGCGCTCCGGAACCCAGGCTGATTCGGTGAGATAGAACATCCGGTCGCGGTCCTGGGGATAGCTGAGTCCGGCAAAATATTCGCGGGCCAGGGGCAAATCCCCCTCGCGGATGATGTAATCGGCCAGATAGGCGTAGGATTCTTCGTTGGGATCGAGTTCGTGACTGAGCAGTAGCAGCTCTTTTTCCTTCTGATGGTCGTAATAAAACCAGATACTGGCGAGCAGTTGGAGGGTGGCGGGGTCGTTGGCGCCCTTGATTTGAGCGGCTTCCAGGAGGTCGAGGCGAGGTTCGTCGCCGCCCCGCAAGCCATTCACAAAGAGCCTGAGATCGGCGCGGGCGCTGGGGAACCGCGTCTGCAATTCCTTCACCGCGCTCCGGGCGGCAGCCGGGTCTTCCACTTGCTCATAATAATCGCAGAGGGCGTAGAGCAGCTCTTCGTCGAGGGCATATTTCGCCTTGTAATCAGCGATTTCCCCCAGCAGAGCGGCGTCGGAGACCAGATCATATTGCCAGAGATCAAAGGAGTTATACAGAACCTGCCTTTTGATACCCTGGCTGCGGGGGTCTTCGTCAGCGGCGCGGCGCAGGAGGACATCCGCCGTGGGATAATCCCCGCCGGATTGGTGGTAACTGCCGAGAATATAGTAATATATGGAGCGGAAATTGGGCTTTCCCGGGGCTGGGGAATTAACCGTTTTTTGTGAAGCGCAAGCGCTCAGCAGGAGGCAGGCCAGGCCCAGCGCAAGAATCCCCCGAGAACCGTATTTCATTTCACCTCAAGCGATTGGGAAAGCATCCCAAGCTCGAGCAAAACAGGCAGCTTCTCGCCATCAGGGAAGAGGGCGATGTTGTCGATCAAATAAGCAGTCTTAGTGGGCGCGTGCCAAAAAGCCCAGGTCTGGAAAGCTCCGCCGAAGCCGCCGCTATCCGGGTTGATCCAATGGCCAACCATACGCAAACCGTTGAAGCCGGATATTTTAGCCGGCTCGATGATGTAGCTGTCCTTATAGATCTGGTCTCCGTTCAGAAATTTCAAACCCAAGTCCTGGCGGGTCTTATAAATCCAATCCGCGTCAACCTTGTTTAGAGGCATAGGTTCGTGATATACGGAGATATATTTGTCCGGGATTTGGCGGGACGGCTTGGTGGGCTGAAAGATGAAGGAAAGAAAGCGTCCGGCTTTTTCGTCTTTCCAGAGGCGGTAGAGATTGGGTATCTTGATGGTGAACGGCTTGTCCGCGAAGAACTTATCCTCGATGACCTCGTTTTTGTAAGCCGCGTAAGCCAGCCGCTGTTGATAGCGGTTCAGCAAATAACCGAAAATCTGGTCGCCCCGCTGAGTGGCGAGGTTTTCCAGGGTGGCGGGGTCTTTGGCGAGCAGGTAGAGGATGAGTTGATCACGCACGTAAAGATTATTGATCACAAAGAGTTCGGCTCCGCTGACGCGGGCGGCGCTCACCAATTTCGGGTCCAGGCTCTTCGCCATATGCAGGGACACTTCGTCGCGGCCGTCGAGGGTGCCGCAATAGATGATGTTCTTGTAGGGCTTAAAATCCTTGATTTCTGCGGGTTCTCTGAACTCCGGGTAGAAATACCGCTCTTCCTGAACCAGGGTGGTGGTGCGGCTGATACTGGCGTCCAGCGGCTTTTGGACGGCCTTCAGGTTGGCTCCGCCGACGAAAAGCTGGATTTCGTTGTCCTCGCCGTAAGCGATGGCCTGACCGTCGTCGATCAGCTTGTCGTATTTGCGGTAGTAATTCGAACGGGCGGATTCTTTTCCACAGCCCGCCAGAGCGAGCAGCAAGAGGGCTGTCAAAAGTGGCGTCAGGCGTTTCATTGGGCCTCCTTCCGAAGTTTTTTAGGCTGTAGATAGTTTAACGCGCTGACCCAGGTAAGCAAGGTGACGGCTGCGAACCAGACGTGAGCGGCAATCCGGACGTTTGGTTGAGCGGCTGTATCCGGCCACCATGCCCAGAGGGCGAGAGCGACAATTATTCCCGTCATCTGCAAGACAGTCTTGAGTTTACCCAGTTTGGCGGCGGGAACGATCACGCCTTTGCTCTTGTAAACTTCGCGCAGAACGGTGATCAGCACCTCGCGCAAGGCGATGAGCGCAAAGATTAGCGGGCAGAGCCGGAAAGGCGGCAGCCAGGTGAGCGCGGCGAGGGCGGAGAGCACCAAGAACTTGTCCGCCAGAGGGTCCATTATTTTGCCGAAGTCGCTGGTGACCTTCCATTTGCGGGCCAGGTAGCCATCCAGAAAATCGGTGAAGGAGGCCACCGCAAAGACCAGCAAAGCCCATCCGACCTGGGGTTCCCCGCGGCCAGACCAGATCAGATAGATGAAGACCAGGGCCAGAATAACGCGCAGCTGGGTGAGGAGGTTGGGCAGAGTTTTACGCATTGATCTGAGGTGCCTTGGTCACCGTGATGCCGTGGTTTCCGGGGCTGTTTGGTTCGCGCATGCTGTTGACTAAAATGGCCACCAGGATGGCTGCCAAAACGGCGGAAAACTGAATCGCGAAGAAAGTCCAATGTATCTGTGACGAAATGACTTCCAGAGCCTGCAGCAGATAAAACAAGCTGGCGCTCACCAGCGGCGGGACCACGATCAGGAGCGCATTGTGCCATTTGGAGGTTTCCCCGGCTTTGATGGTTTCCAGCACCGACGCCCTCATGCCTTTGCTGACGACGGCTTCGGACAGATAGAGATAAAGACGCGCGTAAACCAGCATCAGAAAGACCGTCAGCGCGAGGAAGAGAGTGGAATTGCTCCAGCGGGAAGTAAGGAAGTCCAGCTCGGAGCGAGCCGTACCCCAGGCAAGTTCCTGGCTGTCAATATCTTCGGCGCTCAGGCCTTGGGCGGTGAGGATTTCCAACACCTTGTCGCGGCCGTTGAAAGCGGCGTCGGATGGCTTGAAAAAGAGGGTGAGGATATTCGGGAGTCGATACTCGCGCAAGGCGTTGGACTGCATTGCCAGTTCGGGATAGGTTTGGAGCAGCTCTTCCGCTGCCTGGAGTCCCGTTTCGCGGGCCAGAGAGTCGATCTGAGGGACCTCGCTTTGCAATTGTAAATACAGGCTGTCGAGCTGAGCCGGGTCGTCAAGATATACGTAAACAGGGAGTTCCGTGAGTTGATCCAGGCGAAATTGGCGGCTGTCCAGATACTGGTGATGGACAAAAGTCCAGCCCAGCAGGGTCAGAATCGCCAAAAGCAGGATAAGCGGGAATCTGGCATTCATAAATCATTGTCCTTTATGCCGGATGTGGCAAATTATGTGTTCTTGTAAACCAGCGGCTGGGAAGAGCGAACTTATGTCAAGCAAAGAGTTTTTGGCACCCCTGGCGAGCTCGTCAGTTCGGCTTTGCGGATAGAGCAGGAGGGCGTCGCCGGAGGGGCTCAGATTGCGCTTGACGCAGGCCAGGACGTCAGACATGCTGCAGAGCAGCTCAAAGCGGCTGATGTTGCGAGCCTCGCTGGGACTGGGTTTCCCGCTGCCCAGCGGCCGCCAGGGGGGATTGGAAACGATTAAATCATAAGGATGCGTGAAAGAGCAGATGTCGCCCTCGTGAAAAGCTATCTTTAAGCCACATTGAGCGGCGTTTTGGCGAGCCAGGGCGACCAGTTCGGGCTGTATCTCCAAACCTTCCACCCGCCATCCGGGACGCTGCAGAGCCAGCATAATAGCCACTATCCCGCAACCGCTGCCCAGATCAAGCACTTGGCGCGATTCCGGGCCCAAGAGTTCCAGAGCGGCTTTTTGGAGGGCGTCAGAGGCCTGGGAGACAGGCTGAGCCTCAGTATTCTGCCAAATACAAGCCCCACCCAAATTCAGATTTACACTCCTAAGCTTGGTCAGACAGAGAGCTCCAGCATCCTGGTGAGGGAATGTTTCGCTCTGGCGGCCACTTCAGGCGGCACCGTCACTTCATACTGCTCGTTCTGAAGCGCGAGCAAAAGGTCTTGCAGAGTGGTCTTGCGCATATTGGCGCAGCGGGTCCGGCTGTTCAACGGCAGCAGCTTTTTAGCGGGATAAATGTGCCTGAGATACTCGGTGAAAGTGGCGTCCGTGGCGATGATCAGCTTGTCGTTGTCCTGCACAAAACGCTCCATCTGACCGGTGGAAAGCACCGCGTCGGCTTCATCGACGATGTCCTCGTCGCACTCCGGATGCGCTATCAGCCTGAACTCGGGGTGGAGCTTGCGCATGGCTTTCAGTTGCTGGATGGCAAATCCCCATTGGTGGACGGGGCAGTAGCCAGGCCAGACGATCACTTTACGCTTGCTCTGTTTGGCGGCCCAAGTACCCAGATTCTGGTCCGGAACGAAGAGGATGGTCTCATCTTTGGGGAAGGAGGAAAGGATTTTCACCGCGTTGGATGAGGTGCAGCAGACGTCGCTTTCAGCCTTGACTTCGGCGCTGGAATTGACGTAGCAGACAACCTTTGCGCCGGGATGCTGGGCCTTGAAGGCGATGAGCTGTTCTCCCGTGATCATATCCGCCATCGGACAGCCCGCATCTTCCACGGGCAGAAGGATTTTCGCGCCCGGATTGAGGATGGCGGCGGTCTCTGCCATAAAACGCACCCCGCAAAAGACGATCAGTTTGGATTTGGCTTCTTTGGCCAACACGGAGAGTTGCAGAGCATCCCCCCGAAAGTCAGCCAGGTCCTGAATGGCAGGTATCTGGTAATTGTGCGCCAGGATCAGGGCTCCCTTTTCCTTGCGCAGCATATCTATCTTCTCTGTGATTTTCAAGTCTATCTCACTTTCCATCAATGCCCTGTGTGGCCGAAGCCGCCGTCGGATCTGTCGCTGGTTCCGAGTTCATCACTCTGAACAAAATCTACTTCAAGCACCGGGCTGATTACCATCTGAGCGATACGCATACCCGGCTGGATGGTCGCCGTCTCGGCGGAACTGTTGATGAGGATTACTTTTATCTCTCCCCGGTAATCGGCATCGATGGTGCCGGGGCTGTTCAAAACGCCCAAGCCCTGATGCAGAGCGAGGCCGCTGCGGGGACGGATCTGGCCTTCGAAGCCCGGGGGAATCTCGATGGCAATGCCGGTGGGAATCGCCGCCCGGTCTCCCGGCTCCAAAATCTGCGGGGCGGTAAGGTCTGCCGACAGATCCCAGCCAGCGCTGTTTTGGGTCATGCGCTGAGGCGGCAACGCCTTGGGATTGAGAAGTTTGTAGCGAATCTTCATGATTTGCGGGTGAGCATATATTCGGCCAAAATATCCAGGGCCTGAGCCTTTTCGCCCAGAGGAGCAATCACTTCGCGAGCCTCCGCGATCAGTTCCTGGGCCTTGCGTTTGGATTCTGCCAGGCCACGCACGGAAGGGTAGGTCGCTTTCTGAACGTGGGCGTCTTTGCCGACGGTTTTGCCCATCTCATCCGGGTCGCCCTCGATATCCAGCAGGTCGTCGATGATCTGAAAAGCCAGCCCGATCTTGAAGCCATATTCTTCCAGGGCAGCCTGTTCCTTCGCCGGAGCGCCGCCCGCCAGAGCGCCAAAACGCAGGCAGAGTTTGATCAATTTCGCCGTCTTATTGATGTGAATAAAATCGATGGTCTTTTTATCGACCTTTTTGCCTTCGGACTCGATATCCACCATCTGGCCGCCGATCAGGCCGTTCAATCCGGTCTCCTGGGCCAGCTCACGCACCATCTGCACGCGGAACTTGGGTTTGATCTCGGCATAGGTGATCAGTTCAAAAGCTCCCACCAACAGGGCGTCACCGGCCAAAAGGGCTGATCCCTCGCCGAAGAGGGCGTGGGTGGAGGGTTTTCCGCGGCGAAAATCGTCGTTGTCGAGGTCGGGCATATCGTCGTGAATGAGCGAGAAAGTGTGTAACATCTCGATGGCGGCTGCCACAGGGGCGATCTTTTCCAACTCTGGTTCGTAGATTTGATAGGTGGTGAGGGTGAGGTAGGGACGCAGGCGCCTACCTCCGGCGAACACACTGTAGCGCAAGGCCTTGTGGATGCTCTTGGGATATTCGTCCTTGCGGGGCAGAAAGCGGTCCAGGATGATGTTTACCTGTTCCTGCTTCTCTTTCATGTCCTTTTTCAGGAATACTTTTCTATCCATTTTCGCTCCCTTCGGCCTGCTCCACTTTCAGTCTGGAATTGAGTTGTTTGATCTTGAATTCCGCTTCTTCCAGAACCTTTTGACAGGTCTCCAGATAGCCGATTCCCTCTTCGTAAAGCTTTACCATTGCATCCAGATCCATCTGCTCACGCTGCATCCGCTCCACGATCGATTCCAGAGACAGCAGCGCCTTTTCAAATTCGCTTACCGGGCGCCCGTTGCTTTCGTTTGTCATCTAATCTCCCCAAAAGTTTGACTTTCAGAACCCTGCAATCAAATGCCTTCCCACTCTTTAGTCAATATAGCCAGGATTGTGCCGCTGTCAAGAACGATAAATGCCTCGCCGCTCTGAATCCGGTTGCTCATCCCCCGCACTTTATCCGGCTGGAGGCTCAATCCCGCGAGCGGATACTGCAGCCCGGTTGAGGTCTGGAATCTCGCGTCTTCGCCCCAAGCCAAGAGGGATAGCATGCAGCCCTCACAGCCCGCGATGGTGGTCTCTCCAGCCAAAAACCAGACTCGCTCGGTGGCGGATTCGATTCTGCCGGGAATGCCCCTGGCAAGCAGATATCCGAGGTTTTGCGTCAGCGCCAGGCTGTGATCGAACCGCCCTTCCAGGCTGTTGCAGATCACGATTTCTGTGGCTCCGGCGGCAATGCTCCAAAGCAAAGCCAGTTCTGTATCGGTCTCGTTTTTGACAAAGGGATGGCGCTGCTGAGGGCAGTTTTGATAGAGCGCCAGCAAATCCGGATTCACCGAATCCATATCACCGATGATCAGCGAGGGAGTGAGCCCCAGTTGGTGAAGCCTCTCCAAACCCGCGTCCACGGCGATTATGAGGTCGCGTTCAGGGTCGATGGCAGCGTAGCCGCCAAAAATCTCCGCCGGACTGGTGGCGGTGAAGAGCCATGCTGTGCGACCCAGAAGGTTCATTTGGTATTGAAAGTGTAAGTGTTGGTGTCCATCCGGTTCATGTAATAAACGGGGTTCACGGATTGTTCGTTGCGGTAAACTCCGTAATGCAGATGCGGACCTGTGGACATCCCTGTATTGCCGATCAGGCCAACAATCTGGCCTTTACAGACCACATCGCCGACCCTCACCTTGATGGTGTGGAGATGGGCGTAAAGCGTCATATAGCCTTCGGTATGGTCGATATTGACCACCTTGCCCCAGCCAGAGCCAACCTCCGCTCTGCTCACCACTCCGTCGGCGGTGGCGTAAACCGGTGTGCCAATCTGATTGGCGATGTCAACGCCCTCATGAAAGCGATATTCGCCCAAGATGGGATGCATCCTGCTTCCCCAGGGGCTCACGATCTCGCCGAAAGTGGGCATGATGGAGGGAATTCCGTCGCCGGAGCGTTGGAAATCTCCAGGGAGCTTGAATCCCGCCTTGCTATCCTGCAGAGCGAGACCCAGCCTCTGTTTGATGTTGGCCAGTTTGATCTCGATGCCGATCAGCCTCTTTTCCAGCCCGGGATGCACTCTCAGCTTGTTTTCCGGATACTGTTCCTCGCTGAACGAGGGATAATCCTCCGCCACCGAGGGGGTCTTGATATTCAGGGTATCCAAAGTGGCCAGAACCGAGTCCATTGCAGCCTCATAGCCCGTTACCTTGCCTTGCAGAAACTGATTCTCTGTTTCCAGTTTGCTCAGGAGCTCATTATCCGTCGCGTCGGGCTTGCCCCAGGCGAATACGCTCAGCATGATCAATCCCCCGATCACGACGATCGCCGCCACTAACAAGACCCACGGACGCAGAGCCAGGCTGTGTTTGCTGCCCATGTTGTCCACCGTAAATTTGATTCGCCGGTCCGGAAAAAGCTCCGGCTCCAGCTTGCGCATATTCTTATCTACCTTCATTATTCAACATTCTCTCTCTTTTACTATTTTTTAGCAGGAATCCGCAGGAAAGGTGATTTTGGCTGAAGAAGATCAAAGGATTGAAAGGTCAATTGTAGCCATCAGATGGCATCCCGTAGGGGAATCGAACCCCTGTTGCGTGACTGAGAATCACGAGTCCTAGGCCACTAGACGAACGGGACACTCTATAATGCGGATTACCCAGCTAAAATTTGGCGACCCCTAGGGGAATCGAACCCCTCTTACAAGAATGAAAATCTTGTGTCCTAACCGATAGACGAAGGGGTCGCAGTGGTGATCCAGGTCAGACTCGAACTGACGACTCTCTGCTTAAAAGGCAGATACTCTACCACTGAGTTACTGGACCAATTTTTGCTTAGGTTTGGCCAAAACATTTGCCCTCCCTCATCCTGTCAAGCTAAAAAATCCCCGGACCGGCCTTTTTATATCCCTGTATCCTCTCTGCCACGTGCTTTCGCTCACCCTGGCCCTTTTCTCCTCCCCACTCTGCTTATAGCGAGCCTAATCTTTTTCCCGCCACCTGAAATGTTCCCCGCTATAGACGTGTCTTTTCAGCCAAATGCGCACTTCAGGATCCTCCCTCCTGGCGGCTTTGAACAGGCGCCAGAGCTGGGTTTTGAGGTTGTGATAGGCCTTGTCGCGTTCGGGACGGATATATTTGATGCCTCCCTTGGCGGAGTTGATGCGTTTGAGCTCTTTGGCCAGAAACCCCAGTTCCCAATCCAGATAAGGGTTTGAATCCCCTGCCGCTTGGCGGGCGAGGAGCTCTTTGCTGCGGCGGACATAGGACGAACGGGCCCGGGAATCGGCCAAAGGGATGGGTCTGGGCCTCAGAGCTTGCAATTCCTCTGGCGTGGGCGACATTCCGCGGCTGAGGCAGACCAGCTCCACGGGGCTGTAAATCTTCCCCGGAGACGAGCGCAGAACCTTGATGATCCTCGCTCCGGCGGAGCGGCGTTTTCGCTTCAGAAAGGCCTCCGCGCGGCGGTTAAGTTCCTCTTGATGAATACCCTCCAACATAATCACACTCCTTGATTTGTAATTGTGTAGAATAGTCTCAATCATTTTCACCCTGGCTTATATGTCAAGAGTTTTATTGTTTTGTGAAAGCCTCATTTCACAGCGCTTTATGGCTCTCGATGAGTTTCTAATCAAAAGCGTAACCCTATATATATGGAGGGACATGTTTCCCTACTACAAACAATGGAGGACTTTATGAAAGTCAAATTCAAGTACGGCATCGCCACCTACAGTGGCACA
>CAXYWN010000065.1:0-9819 GCA_964292625.1 uncultured bacterium | reverse complement strand
AGCTCCGCCATGTCGTCCACAGCTTTCAAAATATCCCCACCTACGTTACCTACCACCCCGCCGCCCTGCTCCGCAATCCCAATTGGAAACGCCCCGCCTGGGAAGACCTGCAGAGATTCCGTGACCATTACCAATCTCTCGCTTGAGCTCTGTCCTCCTGCTGACCCTGGGCTTGACGGCTCTTCGCCTGCCGATCCTATATTGATAGTGGATGGATAAGGGTAAAATCAGTAAGTCGCCTTGACCCGGAAAAACTTCCTTCCCCCAGAAGGGATAGAATAACTTGTGGGCTGAGCTCCGAGCTCGGCAACCGGGGTTTCACTGAAGGAATACGGGTCATCGGAGGCATAAACTTTATATCCGGTCGCTCCCGAAAGCGAGGCCCATTCAAGAAAGAGGTTGCCGTTTTGGTTTCTGATACCAGGGCTGGGTGCCATTGCGGTGATTAGTTGCAGATTTGGCCGCCAATCTTTCCGATCTCCATATCTTGTTGGGAAAGCCCCGTCCGCGCTCATATAGACAAGTCTCTCCTCAGGTGCGGTGGAGGTATTACAGAAACGCGGGGGTGGGCTATAACTTTCCCCGTGATAGTTCAGCCAGAGAATCTCGAGGTTGCGAACTCCGTCCCACTCAAATGCTTGGTTGAAAGCGAGTTGACACCAGCCGCTGCCCTGAAAGGTGACCGTACCTGCATAAACCAGGGTGGCATTCGTGCTGTCTGGATATTGATTGGTAACACTGTAGGCAGAAAGTATTGTATGACGTAAAAACACCTGCTGATTGGTAAATTCGCAATCAGAAACCTGATTATCCACATAAAAGCCGATGCCATTAATTGCGGATGCCGCCCCCAGACCAGCAGCATTGATCTCGCCTTTGGTGTAGATCATTTTACTCCAGCTGTAATCATTGCCTCCACTAAGCGGGGCACGACTGGATGCAGAAGTCCCCTCTCCAATCTGAAACACACCTGCCCATAATACCGGCATAGCGAGCGGCAGTAAGAGCATCAACAACTTGGTCTTCATGTTTAACTCCTTGGTATATATTGAACGGGTCCCACGATATGGAAATCCCGTTTTGTGTCCAAAGGACTGAAAAAAAGACGATAAAGATGTTTAGTGGAATTGGGGAAAAATGTCAAGCAGAAAAACGCTTCCCGAAGAAAAACCTCTCAGGGAAAGGGGCAAATCTCAGATTTTTGCTACATATTACCTCGCTTCTGGCTCTTCCCCCTCTTTTGTGGATGTCCCATTCTTGTCCAACCCATGCCGAGCATATGTGCCGAGCGCACAAAAACAAAACATGCACATTATATGAACTCCATATCCAGGAACGGGGGCGGTAACAGGAAATACCAGTTTCAGAATTACGGAATACCGCTCCGGACCTGTCATGCCAAAATGATCCACCCAAGCCCAGTCTTTAGCCGCCCGTTTGTTACGCTCGCCCAGAGGCAGACCAAACCAGGGCCAAAGGCCAAAAACGACCGCTGGGTCTGTTTTGCCGTAGGCGAGAGCCTGGCCGCGATATTAGGGAGATATGCAGAGGATTGGATCAATGGGATGATTTATCTTGGAAAGCCGCTCGAGAAAATCTGGGAATTCGAAAAAGGGGCGGAAATTTCCGCCCCATTATGTTCATCGTTTTGTTTTGTTCAGTTGCGCACTGCTGTCACCTTGTAGAAGGCCATGGGCAGGTTGCGAGTGTCGGTATAGGTAGGAGTGAGAACTGGCGTCGGGGTCAGCAGACTGTAGGTTCCATCGGGAGTGGTGGCGCTCCAGACTTGGTATCCGGTGGCGTTGGGCACTGCGGGCCAGCTTATTACACTATTGATGCCGCTTCTGCTGATGGCAACCACAGGAGCGTCAAGCCCGGTCTGATATGCGATCCTAAGGTTGTAACGCCTGTCTGCAACGATGCCCCCGGTGAACACATTCGTCTGGTCTTCATTGTTGCTGTATGCAAAGCAATATCCGCCGGCGACAGAGGAATATCTCAAAGTTCCCGTCTGGCTGTTTTGCCCCACCATGCCAAAAGCGGTATCAATCAGAAGGTTGTCCACGCCGTTCCACTCATAAGGAGTGCTGAACATGAGCATGTTCCAATCGCCGGCCACGGGCTGGTAGAAAGCGTTAGTATAAGCGGTAACAAGGTTTTCGTTCGTGTGCCAGGTTTCTGCGGTAGTTTGTGTGGTGTGTTTTAGGCGGACCACAAAGTCTGGCAGGGGCAGATTTGGCGCGCCAACTACGTCAAAACCTATGCCGATGATCGTCACTGCACCGGTCACACCGGCCGCGTTCAGTTCGGCTGAAGTGTAAACAGATTGACCGTGGGTGCTGTTGTTGCTGATGTTGATGGGACCATTCTGGTTGCCTGTTGTCACAGAGGTTCCGTTGCCGAGGATGGCGTAGAAAGTGAGATTTGGAGAGGAAGTCACCGTGTTGGAAGGGGCTGATTCTCCAGCTGGATTGCTGTATAAGGTGCTTACATAGTAGGAGTAGGTAACACCGTTGCTAAGGCCCGTGTCCCGGTAGCTGGTGCCGGTCTCTGTGGTGATGGGCATTCCGTTGCGGTAGATGCGATAGCTGCTGATGTTACGGTCTTTGCTGCCGGCAGCGGAAAAGACGTCCGAAGTTTCTCTTCCTTCGGCTGCGGTCCAGTTCAAATCGACCACAGCGTTTCCGGGAAGAGCCACCAGGTTGGTCGGAGGATACATATTGGGAGTGGCACTCACGGTTTGGGTGGCCGGGGATTCCGCCCCGTCGTAAACCGCGGTCAGATAGTATTGATAGGTGGTGCCATCGGTCACTGCTGAATCTCTGTAGCCGGTTCCTGGGGTGCTGGTCAGGATGTTTCCGTTGCGGTAAATCTTATAACTATTGGGAGTTCCGGATACTGGAGCATCCCAATCCAACTGTACATAACCGTGGCTGGTGCTGGCGCTCAGGTTTTGCGGCGGCAACAGCATATCCAGGTTCGGGAAGATAATCAGGCGCAGGTTGGGACGGTAGGTAGAGTCGCTGCCTCCGGTGAAGATGTTGGTCTGATCAGCAGAATCGCTAAGACCATAACGATATCCGCTGGTGACAGTTGTGTATTGAGTGGTGCCGGATGAATTCCAACTTCCGATCACGCCAAAGGCGGTGTCGATTACGATGTTGTCCGTTCCGTTCCACAGGAATGGTGTGGGCAGAGCCATCATATTCCAGCCGGTCGTGGTGGGTTGATATGAGGCAGCTGTCCAAACATGGGTGAGCCCAGTAGATATCCAACTGGCAACGTTGCTCGCACTGGTGTGACCCATACGGATAATATAGTTAGGCATTGCCAGAGTTGGCAGTCCCGTCACGTTGAAACCGATCTGGCTAATGTTGATAGGCCCCACTACACCGAGGGCGTTAAGTTCAGCCGCGGTATAGACGGATTGTCCATGCAAGCTCTGGTAATAAACGTTGATTGGGCAGGCGGTTGATGTGCTGCCGGAATCAGTTCCAGCGCCGATGATTACTTCAGTCACGATATTTGGAGTGACGGTTACTATGTTGGAAGGAGCTGATTCTGCAGCTGGATCGGCATAAATAGTCGTGACGTAATATGTGTGGGTGACCCCGTTGTTGAGGCCGGTATCCTGATGAGATATGCCAGTGACGGTGGTAATGGCTGTTCCATCGCGGTAGATGCGATAACCACTGATATCACGTTCCTCTGTCTGGCGAGAGAATTGTTCGCCACGTCCGGAAGCGGCAGTCCAAGCAAGGATTACCATCCTATCGGCGCCTGTCGCGGTGAGATTTGTGGGAGGGTACAAGTTCGGGGTGGCGGACACTGTGGACGTCGGGTCGGAATCTCCATCCGTGTAACCAGCGATGACGTAGTAGTTGTAGGTAATGCCATTGGTGACGGCGAGATCCGTAAAAGCCAGCGATGGGGTTGACGTAAGATAGGCTGAATTGCGGAATATCTTGTAATATCCGGGGGTTCCGAACAGGGGAGCAGACCAGGACAGATACCCTGACTGGTTGCTGGGGACTGCCGTCATGTTTTGTGCTGGATATTGAGAGCTGGGATTGGTAGAGGCAGGGAAGATGATGTCATCAACCCAAGCGCAGTCGCTGCCTCCAGTAAAGCCACCATCTTTACTGTATACCCATTTCAGGAGATTAATACCTGTATTCAGTGTGTAGGAGGCTTGAGCCCATTCAACCGATCCAGACCAACTACCCATTTGTGTGCCGTTAATATAGAATTTAAGGAAGTCGTAGTTATTTTCCGAGGAAACTTTGGACCAGAATGAGAGAGTCCCCGGCGAGGTAACACTGCGCGATATCTCCATGGAAGAGATTCCATTGTTCCCAGTCGTACCGCTTTTGGCCGAATAGACGCCATTATAATGTACTGAGTTGTCTATTACCCAGGGATTGGAGCCCTGGATCCACGGCATCGAGCTAAAATTTCCAGTTTCGAAAGTTTCGGTGATTAGTCCAACCACCGTATACTCTGTTCTGTTTGCCGTGAAGCTACCCGCTGTAGCATTGAAGTCCAACGCTAAAACTGAGCCCACCGGAACCGAGGTAGCCGCGGGCAGGCCGAATGAAAGACTGACAAAGCCGCCGGGAACGATTTCGTTGAAACTGACAGTGCCGTTGGACACAGTGATTCCTGTATAGTTGCAAGCAAACGTGGCGGTCCCGGCCTGAGAGGCAACCTGCCCCGCGTTGTTCAAGTTAACGGCGATGACCACGGTTTCACCCGGATCCAGGATTCCATCATTATCTCCGGAAACATCGTTGATGGTTATCTCACTGAACTCCAGGCGAGGTGCGTAAACTTCAAGTTGGAAGGGGGCAGTCCAGGAACCGTTGTCGCTCGTAATCGACAAAGTGAAATCAATCAAATGATCCCCAGGACAGTTGGATGCCACCTGGACAACGTAGTTGCTCTGCGGCAAGGCGCTGCCCTGAGCGGGAACGGTGCCGTAATTGGCGCTGGAAGTGGTGATGGTCACGAAGGGATCAGACACACTGAGGACAGCCGATACTCCTGTGGCATCCACCAGACCGCGGTTGCCCAGGCGAATGGAAAGCTGGGCGGCCTCCCCGGGTTCCAGATGGTGGTTAGCATTGGGATCCTGGACAAGCACCTGCTGAACCACTACAAAAGGATAATTTGGAATCGGTGGCCTGGTAGTGATAAACAGGGCAGAAGCGTCCGTTAATGGTGCTGCAGCTGTTGGATATGTGTTATTGAAGGTATATTCAAGCCCGACTATCCCAGTATGGTCCTCTATTCCAACAGTCGCATAGTTGCCATATGGAAAGGGATATGATGAAACTGTGGAATCGATATTGTTGAAGTTTTTATACTGCAGCTTAATCTGACAGTCGCCGGTATGGGTGGGATAATATGAAGAATCATAGAGGATGGCTTGAAAGGTCTCCCTGGTACTACTATCCTTACCACTGTACAGACCGTACCACTCCACTATATAATAATGCAGGGTAGAGTTATACCAAGTATAAACGCCGCTGCCGGTACCCATCTCCAAGTCGTCCCAGAAAACTGCGAGCATGGGACTGGGGCCGCCGGCGCCGGGGAGACGCCAGTTTCTCCAGTCTGAGTTCTGAGTAGCCCCAAAAGCTATGAATCCATTTGCAGATATCGATGCCTGAGTATATTCTACACCGTAGAAAGTGAAAGTGAAAGGAAGGTTTACGGTTTGGATGGATACAGCTCCCACCTGGTCACCTTCGTCACCGGAATCGCCTGGATCGGTGAGAGTTAGGGCCGTGCCGCTGCCACCTTCCGCGGGGGTGATACCGATCCAGTTGTATGTTGGGCGTTGATCGTAGCCGGTGTCCTCCATGCCAAAGATAAAGTAGCCGTAAGCATCTTGACCCAAGGGGTCATTGACAGTAGTCTGACCGATGGTGAAAGTGAGAGGAATGCTTTGGGTATAACCCTGGCTGTTGAATAGTTCAAGCTGCAGGGGAATCACCATGCCGTCCACGCAGGTGCTGCGGGCCTTGACGGTGAAGGTGTTGGTGTTGTTGCCCGCTGAAGCGCCGGCGGCGATGTTTCCCCAGTAGCCAGTGGCGTCGGTGACCTCAAAGAATGAATCCAGGGAACTCAGGGTGCCTTCGATCCCGATCAAAAGCGCGCTGCCGCTGGTGCTGAGTGTGAGATTGAGGGGCCATGTATCACCGGGATGAACGTAATTTCCCGGAGAGCCGATGAAGGTGTGGGAGACAAGTTTCAGACAGCCGTTGCTCACGATCACCGGAACAGATACACGCAAATTCCCTGCGGTGCTTTCATCAACAAATTCCAAGATAAAACGATGTTGGTCCGGACAAGCAGCGGCAATCTGAAGTATCACTCCGTACTGGCTTTGGACAGTGGAATAGGGCGGAATAGCATCGAACTCGATGCGGTTATCAATCAGATCAACGTACTCATCAGAGCAAGAGACCACTCCTGTGGGCGTGAGGGTCGTGGAAGTGGTGTTCTTGAGCGAAAATTTGATATCCAGAGTTTCTCCTGAATTGGCCTCGCCGTCGCCGTTGCCGCCCTCACCGTCACTTACCTCTGCGCCGTCGAAGACCAGGCCTCCGGCAGTATTTATACTGATGGTTTGGACCTGGGGCTTGAAATCGTCTTTGTTAATCGTGAGGGTCAGACTACCACTAAGAGAAGAGGAGAATTCCAGATATGCCAGACCGTCTGTGTCCGTAAAAGCCAGAGCCTGCTGTCCGTCCGAGTTAGTCAAGGCCACTGAAGCGCCAGCAACAGGTTGGTTGCTCGGGTCTTTCACGGTCAACTCCATGCTGCTTGCCCCTGTCGGGATTATGGCTGGAGCAGTAACGTTGAATAGGGAAGGAATGCCCACATAGACAGTCGCACTGGGGTCGCCCATTAAATTGCATATCTTAGAAAAATATATTGCCTGGTCCGCCTGGCCCTGTCCGCTGTTAGAATATACGCTGTTCAGATATATCTTTGCAAATTGTAGGGCGGAGCCCATATCTCTCATTCCCAAGTCATAAATTGCATGAAAGATCCCGTGGTCAAGGCAGTTGTTCATGGGTGTATGGGTGGCGGCAGTAGCCATGCCGATGGCGGTCACGCCGCCTTTGACCATGGCATCTGATCCTGCCCTGGTAATGGCCTCCGTTCTGCTGGTCCCCGTTCCGGAGCTTCCCGTAGCGCATGTTATTATCACCGCATGGTAGGGTTTGTTGATGTTATTGGTGTTGTTAATATCGGTTGCGTCCCAGCCGTTCATATTTATCCAACCGCGGAAGTTAAAGAAAGCTACGCCGTTTGATATTGCTGTGTTAGTACTAGCATCGCTCGGGCTGAGCGTATATATCTCAGTATAGTTGTACAGGGGATTTACGGCCATGGAAATGTCATGGATGTACCTGTTTGCATATATGGTAGATATACCTGAATAAGTATCGGCCACTAGAAGCATATTGTTAAGCCAGGATGCGTTTGCAGGGTCAATGTCTCTCTCATAGAATTTCAGCTTGCGGTTATAGGTTATGAGCTCGGCGGTCGAAGAAACAGATATTCTACCGATGATGACATCACCCAATTCGTCCCCTCCCGCAAGCTTGGTATAATAATAGTCATCGTAGGATGAGTTGGTGGGTACTGTAATTGTCCCAGCAGCATCACCAATCAAAACAATATAATCCGGCCTGGAGGTGAGGTTGTTATATTGGGTTTGGATATAGTCTTTTATCGCTGTGCTGTTTAATCCAGTCGTGACCGTGCTTACCGCATTTACGATGTATCCCTTTTGTCTTTTCCAGCCTACGTATTCATCCACCTTGGCCAGATAGGCGGCGGCGGTGTAATTGCCATAGATCACCAGCATGAGGGGGTGGGAATAGCCCAGTCCGTCGCGGCCAAGCATCTGCTGGTAGTTGATAATCAGACCTTGGTAGATCTTTTCAAAGGCCGGGGAGTAGCTGAGCGGGGGTTCCATCTCGTTCACAGAGGAGGAGTTGTCAAAATCCAGGCTGATATCAATGTTCTCGCGCACAATGAGTTCGCCTTTGCTCCGGTCGTATTGGAAGGGGTGGACGTTGAGGGTCACCACGCGGAAATCACGCAGCACCATCGGCTCGGAAATCAGGGCCGAGGCAGCCGGGTAGAGGGATTCTGTATATCTGCCGCTTTGCTGTTCCGTGGCGAGAGTGGAGGCAAAATCCAGATGGACGCCATCCCGGACGCCGCGCGGGCTTTCGGAAAGCCGCAGACTCACTCCTCCACGGTAAGGGATGGCGATCATGGTGCTGAACACCGGCAGGGTTTCTTCTTCGTCTATGAAGAGGTTGGGAATTCCGGCGATGCGCACCCGGCTTAGGGTTTCGCCGCCGCGTTCCACAGTTTCCAGCTCCCAATCGGGCAGCTGGAAGCTGATCTGGATGCCGTCTCCAGCGTTGCGGGTGATGGTGAAGGCCGATCCGCCTGGCAGTTGTTGCGCTGCCAAAAATAGGGGGATTAGTAGAAGCAAGGCCAGAAGCGGCCAGGCGATGGTTGTGTTCCTCATGATCAATCCTTTATTAGATGGGAATGGTTGTTTGGCGTAAAAGTATGCAATTGTCGAGCCAACTCCTCAACTTTTTATCTGATGATTTTTGCGGGCAAATAAAAGCCCGGTCACTCCATTGGAGCGGGCCGGGCTGATTATGAGTTTTTGGGAGTATAACTCTTATTTAACAGGCAGTTCGTATAGGGCTTGGACTTTATAGAAAGCCCAAGCGTGAACTTCTGAATCCAGATAGTCGAGCTGATCTGTGTAGGCCAAATGCTCATACTCGCCGTAAGGGTCGAGGCAGCGGAAGATTTCATAGTTGTTGGCGTTGGGCACAGCCTCCCAAGAGATTGTGGTCCCGGCAGAACTTCTGCTGATATTGATCACCGGCGCCGCCAGCCAGTTCAGCAAGACCCGCAGTTCCACTGAGGCATAACCGAACGCATAGCCGTCATCGACAACGAAGTTCAGGGTTTCAGCTCCAAACCAGTTCAGCGGAGCGGAGAAAGTTACCTGATGACCGTCGATTTCAGCTTGGATGAAATCACTTTCGCCACATGTGAGGGTAACGCTGTGACCGTCCAGGTCCTCGATGTAAGGGCTGAAATCGATTTCGAGGCTTGTATTCATGTTGAATTCGAAACCCTCCAGAGGCAGGGCGAGACTTGGCGCGTGATTCACGAAGTTGACTGTTACGGTTACAGTGTCGTAGGCATAGTCATAACCATCAAATACGGAGAAGGAAATCTCCTCGGAACCGAACCAGCCCTCAGCGGCGCTGAAGGTGACAGTGAGACCTTCAATGGAGACGAGGATATTGGTGTTGCCTTCGTATCCCAGTTCAAGTGTTTGGCCATCAACGTCAGCCACGTAGGGAGCGAAATCATTAACCAAGGTCTCGTACATATCGAAGGCGAGATTTTCTGGCAGAACAATGCTTGGAAGCGTATTCACGAAATTGACTGTAACGGTTACAGTGTCGTAAGCATAGTCGTAGCCATCATAAACGGAGAAGGTGATCTCCTCGGAACCGAACCAGCCCTCAACTGCGCTGAAGGTGACAGCGAGGGCCTCGATGGAGACAAGGATGTTGGTGTTACCCTCATATTCCAGATCGAGTGTCTGTCCATCGATATCTCCCACGTAGGCAGCAAAATCCTTAACCAGGGTCCCGTACAAATCGAAGCTTAGATTTTCCGGAAGGTCGATAGTCGGCACTGTGTTAGTGACAGCCAGTTCCACGCTCACGCTCAGTTGCGGATTGTCGGGGT